>CAYNDU010000030.1:0-20126 GCA_964395615.1 uncultured Pirellulaceae bacterium
TCTCCTGCTGCTGGCCTGTTTCTGCCTTGTATTTGCACCGCCTGCATCGGCTCAGAAGAAGCCGCCGGCCAAGAAAGCGGCCGCCAAAGATGAACTGACTTTGGAAAAGCTGTTTCCCGAGAAGAGTATGTTCGGAACGACGGCTCGATCGACCAGCTTTTCGCATGACGGCCGGTTTGCCGCCTACATGTTTCGGCCGTATACCGAGCGCCGGCACGGCAGCGATCTCTGGGTATACGATGTACAGAAGAAGCAGTCGACGCGCGTGACATCCGTTTCCGTAATGGCGGAATTCAGGAAATCCGTACGAAAGGTCCAGGAAGATCGGGTCAAGAGAGCCAAAGCTGCCGTCGCCGCTTCGAAGAAGAACAGCCCGGCGGCAAAGGGCAAAGACAAGAAAAAGGACTCGAAGGACGATGGCCTGACCGACGAACAACGCAAGGGAGACTGGGTCGGCGATAAAGACGCCGACGAGGAAAAGGCGCCCCGGTATGCCGGTATCTCGTCCTACATCTGGTCCAAGAAAGCAGCCGAATTGCTATTCGTAGCTGGAGGCGATGTCTACCGCTATCAGCTCGGACCAAAGTCGATCACTCGACTTACGCGCACGTCGGCCAGCGAACGATCGGTGCGGTACTTGCCTGACGGCAAAGGGTTTACTTGCGTGAGCGACAAGGCGCTGCTCCGAATCATGTTCGATGCTCGCCAATTGGAACAACTTGATCCCAGGCTTCCCGCCGGCGAAGAAATGAGCAGTTATCGGCTCAGCCCGGACGGGAACCGGCTGGTGCTGATGACTCGCAAAGGCCAGGATCGTGGCGAGTCGGGAAAGAAGGTTAGTATTGTCAACTACCGAGACCGCTTTGCCAAAGTGAAGGAAGTTCCTCGTCAGACGGCCGATGATCCTATCTCGGATCAAACGGTATCGATCTATCTCTATGACCTGAGCGACCTGATGCACGAACGAGGCGAATTGGTTCGCATCTTTCAGCAAAAGCTGACCGGACCCCGAGATCGAATCGGGACCCCTAACTGGTCGCTCGATAGTAACCAGGTCGTATTCGCCGACTATAACCAGAAAGAAAACCGCATCAGCGTCCGGCTCGCCCCATTCAAAGATCCGAAAGCCGATGAGAAGAAGAAGGAAAAGGAAGTCCCTGACGCCAAAAAATCCGGCACGGACGGAGATGGCGACGAGAAGAAGGAGGAAACGGCCGGAAGATCGCAAGGCAGCAGCGCGTCGAGCGATGTGAAAGTCATCGATCGTCCCGCGAAAATCGTTCATCAGGAACTGCACACGGGTGGGCCGAATACACCGTCGATGGTACGTCCCGAGTTCTTCGCGGATAACCGGCGTCTTGTCCTGTTAAGCGAAATTACGGGCTTTCGACAGTTGCATATCCTGGACCCCGTTTATGAAACCCTGAATTCCTTGACGAAAGGCAACTTCGAAATCTACCCGTCGCGCATCTCGGAGGATCACCGGCGGCTGTTCGTGACCACGACGAAAGACCATCCGGCGCGCGAACACGTCTATGTCGTCGACCTGGAATCGGGTGAACTGAAACGGCTCTCACCGCAAGACGGTCGGTATTCGTCCGTCGCCGTCAGTGATGACGGCAAACGCGTGTTGGCCAATTTCGTTCGGTACGGGGCGCTGAGTGAACTGTTTGCCATCGACGTGGCCGGGAAGAAGATGGACCAGTTGACCCATGGCCAGCCCGAAAAGGCGCGGTTCGTCACCAAGGTTCGCCCCGAGTTCTTCAGCTATGAAAACCGCCATGGACAGAAGATCCAAGGGATGCTGTTCAAGCCTGATGGATGGTCCAAAAAGGACAAGCGTCCGTTGTTGATCTATGTTTACGGCGGTCCGCTCGGCACGCGCAAGATGGTCGTCGATGGGAGCTACAGTTCCGATGCGTTCATGTTTGCCTGGTACATGGCCAAGAAACATGGCTACGTTACTTGCACGATCGACCCGCGAGGAGTCTCCGGCTATGGCGGACTTTTCGAGAAATCGAATTACGAACAGGTCGGACAGCCGCAAGTCGAGGACCTTGTCGATGGAGTAAAGTACCTGGTCGAGGATTTCGGCGTTGACCCGAAACGCGTTGGAATTCACGGCTGGAGTTTCGGCGGATTTCAAACGCAAATGTGCCTCTATACGGCCCCCGAAGTTTTCTCGGTTGGAATCGCCGGAGCCGGCCCGACCGAATGGGAAAACTATAACTCCTGGTATACCACCGGTACGATCGGGCCAAGTCGTGTCGGGCAGACCGACCAGAAGAAGTTTTCGCTACTGCCGTTAGCCAAGAACCTCAAAGGCAAGTTGTTGCTTCTGCATGGGATGGAGGACAGCAACGTGCTCTACCAAGACACGGTTCGAGTCTATCGGGAACTGCTGAAATCCGGTAAGGAAACGCTGGTCGAGCTTTTTCTGGACCCCACCGGAAGCCACGGGCTCGGCGGGGACGTCAAGCAACTGGCTCGCCATCGTAAGTACGAAGAATTCCTGCTGAGGACGCTCAGTCCAAGTCAGTAACAAGCTCGAAAGCGTTTTGGACATCGAGTGGGATCCGAGTCGGCCGACCGGTGCTCAAGCGGATAAAGGCCCAGCGCGTTTCGGCGCGGGCCAGCGCGGTCCGGTCGCTCGCTCGGATCATCTCGTAACGACGAAGAGAGCTGGCTCGCTGCATGTCGGCGACCCAGGTCCGAACGATGATCAGATCTCCTGGTCCGGCCGGTTGCAGGTATTCGATCTGGTGCGTGCGAGCGACCCAGGCAGCGTCCAGTTGGCGGTAGCGCGCCGAGGTCCAGCCTTGCGCCGATGAATGAGCCACGGCAGCCGACTGCATCCAGTGGATGTAGAACGCGTTGTTCACATGCGCCAATTCGTCAATCTCGTCATCGACCACCAGGTGTTCGTATTCAAATATCGCCGGCATCTTACCCTCGCACAAAACGCTTCGATCCAATCCCGTTAATCTCGCGGACTCGCTCTCCGAATGCAAGCCGCAGGGGGCGTCGGTGCGCCGTCGCAATAGGACGCGTGTGACGTGGAACGCTGCGGTTGGTAAACAGGTGCGGGGATGCCTGAGCAGCCGCGATGGAAATCGGCGGTGGCCTTGATACAATGGAGTCGCATCTTTTCCCGCCGACTTCGAATCAGGAGCCGCTTTGATGGACGACGACCCGGTAACACGCTGGATCGAGGGGCTGAAGGCCGGTGACGACCAGGCGATTGCGGATATCTGGAGCCGGTACTTCGAACGATTGGCGTCGTTGGCTCGACAGCGTCTGACGCCGAGCCAACGCCGAGTGGCAGACGAAGAAGATGTGGCGGTCAGCGTGTTTCGCTGTCTGTGCGCGGGCGCCGAAAAAGGAAGGTTGGCTGAGGTGGCCGATCGTGGGGATCTCTGGCGCGTGCTGGTGACCATGACACTGAGAAAGGTGATCGACCAGCAGCGGCGGGTCTCCGGCCAGAAACGTGGCGGCGGTAAGATTCGAGGCGAGTCGATTTTCGGGTCAGCCGCCGATGACATGCCTCCCGGCCTTCAACAGTTCGGCGATGGGAACCCGACTCCCGAAATGATGGCGATCATCGAAGAGGAAGGACAACGGTTGCTCGACCAGCTCGAAGATGCGCGACTCCGCCAGATCGCCCTCTGGAAGCTCGAAAGATATACCAATGATGAAATCGCCGAGAAACTGGCCCTGACCACGCGAAGTATTGAACGCAAACTGCAGCGGATCCGCGAAATCTGGTCTCAGGAACCGGAATCATGACCGAGCCATCCGATCGGCACGCCGCAGGACGGCGCCAGGTCGACGAGATTTGTGATGAGTTCGAGGCGGGCTGGACAACGGGCGACGAACCGAACCTGGCCGATTATCTCGGCCGCGTTTCCGAACCGATGCGAGACACTCTATTTCACGAGTTGCTCCTGTCCGACATGGAGTGCCGATATGGCAACGAAACGACGTGTGACACGGGGTTTTATTTGCGAACGTTTCCTGAACGCCGAGCGCAGATTCTGGCCATTCTTCGAGGCCTGACCTCGAGCCGTATTTCGAAACCGACCCGTCGTAGTGAATCGCTTTCGATCGACGAAACGGTCGGAGCGCCGTCCGGTGATCGGTCGATGCCGGAACAGTGCGGCAGCTACACCTTGCTCGAAGAAGTGGCCCGCGGGGGCATGGGAGTTGTCTATCGGGCTTACGACGAAAAGCTGCAGCGGACGGTCGCCGTCAAGATGATTCTGGATCGGAATCTGGCGTCTGGGGAGGCGGTTGAGCGATTTCATGCCGAAGCAGAAATGACGGCCGGGCTCGAACATCCCGGGATCGTGCCGGTTTACGACGTCGGTGTCCATGAAGGACACCACTTCTATGCCATGGGCTTTGTCGAAGGCCCCACACTGTCTCAATTGCTCAAGCAACGCACGTTTTCTATTGACGAATCCGTGCAGTTCGTCATCGACCTGTCCGATGCGGTGGCTTATGCTCATGAGCACGGAGTGGTGCATCGTGACTTGAAGCCGGGCAACATTCTGATGGGCGACGACGGGCAGCCGAAGATCACTGACTTCGGGTTGGCCAAGAGAACCGATCGCCCGAGCCACTTGACGATGGCCGGGCAAGTCATCGGCACACCCGGCTACATGGCCCCTGAGCAGGCGGCCGGCGAAACGGAGAATATGGGGCCCGCTGCCGACGTCTACGCCCTGGGTGCCATTCTCTACCATTTACTTACCGGGCACGCGCCGTTTCGTACGTCGTTGGACGCGCTGGCCAGCGTCGTCGAACAGGACCCGATGCCGCCACGCGTGCTGAATCGCCGAGTGCCGAGAGATTTGAATGTCGTCTGCATGAAGTGTCTAAGCCGAAAGCCGCAAGAACGCTTCGCATCGGTGCGCGAGTTGCTCGCCGACCTGTTGAGTTTCCAGGAGGGCGAGCTGATTCAGGCGCGGCCGGCCAGCCGGCGCCGACGTGTCCTGCAATGGGCACGCCATCGCCCTCGGCTGGCTACCGTCTGGTTGATCATGGCGGCATTCTATCTGTATCATCTGGCACTCTACATGGCCGGCAACGAAGGATCGCTGGGCTGGTTTCACTGGGTCTCTACCGCGACCGTTCTGCTGGTCTGTGTTTATGGTTGGTTTTTCCAACGGCTTCTCTTGAGGCCTCAGGCAGGGCGAGCGGTGCTCTATGGATGGGTCGTCACCGATGTGGTCGTTTTCACGCTGTTCGTTATCCTCGCCGCGGACGGACCGACAAGCCCGCTGATTCCGATCTATTTCTGCATGGTCTCTGGTGCCGCCCTCTCTTTTGATCGATACCTCGTCTGGGTCGTCACCGGCTCGGTAGTTGTCTCCTACCTGCTGGTGGTCGCTACGGCACCCTGGCTCCATCCCGACATGCCGCTACCCGAGTTTCGCCGTACCGTACCGGTTGCCATCTCGATCCTGGCCATCGGCCTCGTACAGTATTTTGTCTTGCGGTGCTCGCGTCTGCATCCGAACCCGATCAGCCGCTATCGCTCATAATTCAGCTTTCGGAATTCGCCGATGACAAGAGAAATTCAGTTGTGTGGGCAGCTCGAGTCGCTTGATATCGGCGGCGATGATTACGCGGTACAGTTTGTCGAGCGGTTGCTCGACGCCGCTCGTCAAGCCGAGGCAAGCGACGTTCACGTTCAGCCGACCGAAAAGGGACTTGACGTTCGATGGCGATTGGACGGAGTATTGCAGTCGGTCGGGTCGTTTCCTCACGGTGAGTCGGCCGACGTCGTCGCCAGGCTCAAGGTGCTGGCCGAACTGTTAACTTATCGGACCGACGTACCCCAGGAGGGGCGAATTCGGGAAACTCAACGCGGCACCGAAATGCGAGTGAGCACGTTTCCAACTCTCTACGGTGAGCGGGCCGTCGTTCGGCTGTTTTCGTCGCAACATGATTATCAACACCTTTCCGATCTTGGGCTGCCTCCTGCGGTGGCCGCTTCGCTCGACCGACTGCTGCACCAGACGTCCGGCGCGTTGATCGTTGCCGGGCCGGCCGGAAGTGGCAAGACGACGACGGCCTACGCCTGCATTCGAAAGCTGGTCCACGGGACGGAAGGTTGCAAGAGCGTCGTTTCACTCGAGGACCCGATCGAAGTCGTGGTCGAAGGTGTCGCCCAGTCGCAGGTGAACACGAACGCCGGTTTCGACCTGGCAAAAGGCCTCCGTTCGTTGATGCGCCAGGACCCCGAGGCGATATTGGTCGGCGAGATCCGTGACCCTGAGGCGGCCGAAACAGTGTTCCAGGCGGCATTGACCGGGCACGTTGTGATTACAACGTTTCACGCAGGCAGTGCTGCCATTGCAATCAGCCGCTTATCGGATATGGGAATTGAACCCTACCTGCTGCGAAGCGGCATCCTCGGTATCCTGGCTCAACGCCTCGTGCGAAGGCTGTGCGAATGCAAGAAGCCGATCGATCGAGCGGAAGATTTTCTGGGATTACAAGTCGATCAGGCGTGGAAGGCCACTGGCTGCGATACATGCCGACACACCGGCTACCTCGGACGAATGATGATTGCCGAGTTCCTGGAATCGGACAGTAGCGAGCTCGGTCGAGCCATCCTGTCGCGCAGCGATTCGGCCGAACTCCATAAGCTCGCGACGCAACATGGATTGCGACCGATGCATGATCTTGCGTGTGAACATGTCGCACGGGGTAATACAAGCCCGTCGGAAATCCGTCGCGTACTTGGATTTGTAGCGCCTGACCGGTGACCGGTCTGTCATGGAGCGGCCCGCGGCAAGCTGGTAGGATGAACCGCCGGTCGACGAAAACAGAAGCTCTTCAGAACAAAGGTAATGCCGGTTATGGCTCAAGCCGCGCCCAAGCTTGATCAAGTCGTCAACCTGGTCGAAGAGATGGCAGAGCTTGTACGGGCGGGTGTTCCCCTGCACGAGGGCATTCTGCAATGGGGACGCGGGGCATCGAATCGTCTGCGGCGCATCGCAGATCAGCTAGGCTCGGAACTCGCTCGCGGTCGCGCCCTGCCCGACATTCTCGCGGACATGGAGGACAGCTTCCCGCCTGCCACTTCGGCCATCGTGCAGGCCGGCCTGGCGTCCGGTAACCTGCCCGCCGCTCTGGACGCGATTGCCCGATCCGCCGACTGTCTGGTGAGGGTTCGTCGGGCGCTCGCACAAGCCATCATCTACCCGACGTTCATTGTGCTCACGGCCGGCCTGGTTGCCGTGTGGTTGATCTTTCAGGTTGTCACTCCCGCTACTCTGTTCTTCGAACAACTTGCGGAACTGAAAGTGCGCTGGCTTCCCTGGTTGATGCCGATTCGTAACGAATCGGGAAACTGGGTGCCCCTTATGATCGTATTACTGATCGTACCTGCGGTTCTTTGGGTTCTTCGCGCTCGGACGGTCCGGCGATTGCCGGTTGTGCGAATGCGAAACGCGGCAAGGAATCGACTGATCGCCATGCTGGTCGCCGATCTCTTGGATTGCGGTAGGCCGCTGGCCGAGGCGGTCGAATTGGCCGGTCGTGCGTCCGGCGATCGGCGATCAGAAGCTGCGATGGCGCAGTGGTCCGAACAGATCCAGCGCGGGCAAGGCGAGGTGGAGTTGCCGGGCGGTACCGAAGCGGTGTCGCCCTGGGTATCGTGGATACTCATGCAAGATCTTCCGATGAGCCAGCGGGTCAGACAACTGCGATCGACGGCTGCATCGTATGAAGAAGATCTGTCCTCACAGATTCACTGGTGGACGCACTCCTTTCCCATTTGGTTGACAATCTCGATCGGAGGTACGGCGACGGCTGTCACGGCTCTCGTTGCCTATGGGCCATGGTGCTACGTACTCTATCGAATTGCTCCCTGACACATACCTGACACATACTGGTGAGGTTTTATGAACGGGCGACTGACGCAGCGCGAAACCGAGCAGATGGCAAGCCGCCTGGTCGCATTGATGGATACCGGTCAGCCGATCGTGGAAGGCTTGCGGGCGGCCGGCAGAGATACCGGATCTCGACGTCTCGAGAATGTGTTTGGCGAACTGGCCACGTCGTTCCAGCAGGGCAAGGACTGGCCACAGGCAATGCAGAAACTACGCCGGCTCGTTCCGGACTCTTTGCGTGCGGCGGTTCAGTTGGCGGCTGGGAGGACCAGTCCGGGCGAGGTGATGGCATGCTACGCCGAACGTCAATCGCTGCGTCGGCAAGTCTCAGGTCAGCTTCGTCGCACAATTCGCTACCCCCTTCTTATCGTGTTGCTGGCCACGATGTTTTGCATCCTGTACGTACCCTTGGTCATTGCGAAATTGGCGGAAGCGACTTCCATGATGGGGCCGATTAGCGACGTCTGGATGTTGATTCTGTGGTGGTCGAATCATCGTTGGGACTGGGTCTGGATCGGGGGCGCCCTGATCGGTGGCGCAATGATCTTCCGCCTGACGGCGAGTCCGGCCGTATGGCGATCGTGCGTTCGACGAACGCCGTTGGTCGGGCCGGTACGTTATTGGCTGGGCCTTGCCGAATGGTGTCGGTGGATGAGTCTGCTTACCGAGCACAACGTCGAGTTGGACGAGGCGTTTCGACAGGCCGGCGAGGCAGCGGGTGACGCCGAGGTGGGAGCAATCGGTCGGCGCGCGTCGAGCGCCGCCACGGATGGTCAGCCTCTCGACGCGATTGTCGAAAAGGAACCGGCCATCCCGCGTTCGCTGATACCATTCTTTCGACGGGGCGAGCAAATGTCGCAGTATCCCGAGGCATTTTCGGCTGCCGGCCAGTGTCTGGAAGAGCGAGTGAGAGGCAGGTTGCTTTTGCTCCAGGCCGTGGCCGCGCCCATGGCGTTCACCTATTTCGGCCTGGTAATTGTGACATGCTTCGGTTGGTTGTTGATTCATGCCGTACAGTCGGCCGCGATTGTTTAGGACGATGATAACTGAAAGCATCGGAAATGCATGGTACCGGGATGGCCTGGCATAGGGAGATTCGTTCGGCACCGGCAGTACCCGATTCCTTGATTTGAAAGGGGCTCTCGCTTCGCGTGAGGCAGGCGTAGACCATGGACGTCATTCCGAAGGAAGCTTCCGTAGCAGTTGCCAACCTGATGCAGACGCGCTTGTTCATACCGGCGATCCTGCTCGGGCTCGGCCTACTGGTCTGTGTTGCACTTTGCCGGGATCGACGAGATTCGGCGCCTGCTGCCTCTGCGCTGGACCTCTTGCAGTGCTTCGGCTGGATCTTGCTGACCGGCGGAGTCTTGAGCATGTTGTTTGTGGTGATGGGGAGGAGTGGGCTGATTCCGTTCTTTGCCATCCTCACGGTGACGTGGCACGTGGTGGGCCAGTATCGTCGGTCCCAGCAGCAGACGATGCTCGACACCTTGGCCGTGGCGACCGAGCAGCAAGTACCGCTGCCCGAGGCCTTGCGCGCCTTGGATGACGAACGGACCGTGATCAAGGGGTGGGACGGTCCGCAATTGACTCGATGCCTTGAACTTGGCATCGACCTGCAGCAGGCATTGCAGCAGGCCCGGACGCGTCTTCCGCGCCGACTCCAGGTCGCCTTGCTGCTTCAGCGATCGGAGGCGGGTATGGCTGCCGTAGCCCGAGAAATGCGACCTCATGAACAGGCGGCCTGGACGAATTGGGCGTCAGCGAAACTGGCCTACCTGGCCGGAGTCGTGTTGTTGGCACTAATCTACAGCGTTGGACGATACGGCGTCACCATCGATATATTGACCGAGGCCAATGGATACGCCGGTCCGTTTCAAGCCCAAGAATGGCAAATTGCATTGTCCGGTTTTCTGCGCTTTTTGAGTGGTGAATTCACTCAGCAATTGCTGACCGCCCTGCTGGTGTTCCTTCTGATCACCTCTGTTGCGATCGTCCTGGGTTGGATTCCCACGTCGTGGCCCATCGTTCGTCGCGTCATTCTTCCAATGGATCAGGCACGCTTGATGATTCTGTTCGCCAATCTTGTCGACGACCATGCTCTGACGACGGACAAGCTGCGATGGCTCGCCGGACACTATCCCAATTCGATTCTCCGCCGCCGAATGGCTCGCGCAGTGGATCGCATGGGCAAAGGAGTCGATACCTGGTCGAGCCTGGCGGAATGCCGTGCGCTGCCGGGCGACTCGGCCGTGCTCTTACAAACGGCTCAGCGCGCCGACCACTTGCCGTGGGCATTACGCAAGCTGTCTTCGGCGATCGTGTTGCGCACGAGCCGGAGGTGGCGCGTGTTGAGCAACATTGGGATACTCGGCATTGTCGGGCTGCTTGCGGCCTACGTCCTGGTCGTGGCGGCAGTTCATTTTCTGCTGCTCTACCGTCTTGTTGCAAACGCGATGTTCTCATGAATCACACACGTCGTACCATTTGGATCCGCTCAACCCGAATCGCGTCGCGACACCGGCGCCCTCCAGGGTTCAGCCTGCTGGAATCATTGGTCGGCCTGTTCGTCATGTCCGTGGTCGTGACGTCCATCGTTCACGTGTCGGTCCTTGCCGGTCGCCAGCTACAGCGCGGAGCACAGCGACACCTGGCGTCCCGCGAACTGGCCAACGTGATGGAATCCGTCACACGACTCGACTGGGACGAACCCATTGATGAAAACGTTCAGAAGTGGGCTCGTGACTCGCACATTGGAACGGATTGTCCCGGGTGGAGAATCACAACAACCGTTACGGACAAACGCCTGGGAATCGGCCTGGTCGAACGGCGAATCCTGCTCGTATTGTACTGGCGAGGTACGACCGGGCGACTCGACGAACAAGTGCGTTTGGCAACCTGGATGTTCAGACCGTCGGAGCCGCTATGACACACAATCTCGACCGCCAAGGATTCGTTCTGATTGAAGTGGTGGCTTCACTCGGCCTGGCCGGTGTCATTGTCGCCATGCTCGCCGTCAGCGTGCAACTGCTCTTTCGGATGAGCGGCGAACAGCGACGCCAGGTTCAGGTACAAAGAACGTTGGATCGGTGCGACCTCCAGGTTCGAGACGATATTCACCGGGCAGAGCGACTCGTGGGTCCGACCGACAAGGACGGGGATGGAATCCGTGCCGGAATCGAACTGGTCGACATGATTGGCGTGAGGACCGAGTATCGAGCGGACGAGCATCGCCTGATTCGCACGGTGACCGAAGACGCCGGGCGCGTGCGGCGAGACGTCTACATCTTGCCGCGTGGAACCCGGTTTCGATGGCAAGTCGGCGGCCGGCGCCAAGGACGAATTCTTGTCAGCCTGCTGATCGACGTTCCTCGAAAATATTCGCCTTCTGTCGTGCGAGCCGACCGGGTTACTCGCGATGTGGGACGTACGACGAGCATCCGTGCGGCACTCGCTCTGCATCACTCACTCAACGTCGGGCAGGAGCATTGACCATGCCACGGAAAACTCGACAAAAGAGGTCGTTGTCGTCGCTCGCTCCGGGCGGGCGGTCGGTCCGACGATCGTCGACCTTGCGGCCCGGAAGACGGCGGGCCGCCATTCTGGTCGCGTTGGGCGTGACATTGATGGCCGTGACCGTCGTGCTCGGTGTCTTGTTGAGCAACATGGCGGCTGTTGGGAGAACCGAACGACAGCTTTCCGCCGGGCGCCAGGTGCGTTGGCTGGCCGAAGCCGGGGTGAATCGAGCGATGGCGATGCTTGCCATCGACGCCGATTACGACGGGGAGCGTTGGGCTGTTCCCGCCGGTGATTTCATTGCTCAATCGCCGGCTGATGGCGATGTGGCCCAGGTCCAGATTATCGTCGAACGTGGGGCTGACGATGAGGGACAAAGAATGATCACGGTTCAAGCGACCCTTTCCACGATGCCTGCAGATCATCCGATGGGCACGCAATCCAGACACACGATCAATGTCCATGTAACCTTGCGGAGTCATTTCCAATGAGACACATGCGAACTCGAGCGTTTACACTCGTCGAGCTGCTGGTCACGCTTGCCATTATCGGAGTGTTGATGGCGATGGTCATGCCGGCCATGCAATCGTTGCGCGAAGCGGCTCGACGCACACAATGTGCGAGTCACGTAGCCCAATTGGCGATTGCCACTCACAATTATCACTCGGCATTTGGTCGCTTTCCGGCCGGAGTCGTTGCAAATCAAGAGCCGGTGCTATCGTCCAGCGAAGGGACGAAGTTCGGCTGGGCCACGCGACTGCTCCCGTACCTGGATGAACGGAACGCTTACAGGCAGATCCAATTCGATGCCGGTGCGTTCGCCGACAAGAACAGCGCTGTGGCCGAACATCGGATTCCCGTTCTGATCTGTCCGTCCGCGCCCACCATGGTGGGCCCCGACGCGGCGCCCAGTTGGTACGCCGGAGTGAATAACGACGTGGAAGCGCCGATCGACTCAAAGAACACGGGTATGTTCTTTCTCAATAGCGGCGTGCGCATGGATGACGTACTGGATGGACTCACTTACACGCTTCTTTTCGGCGAGAAGATCGTACTCCTGGCTGACCAGGGATGGATGGCAGGAACTCGATCCACGCTCCGAAATACGGGAACGCCCTTGAATCGAACCGGTTTTGACAAGGGTGGTCGGCCTCTTTGTTATGCCACAGGGTGGGTGCAGGGCAAAAACCCGCCGACGACGCCGGCGGACGATCGTTTCGTCGGTGGATTTGGTAGCTGCCACTCAGATCACGTACTCTTCGCTTTCGCCGATGGATCGGTGCGACCGGTAGCGGACGGCATTGCGCTTGCGGTGCTCCAGCTTCTTGGCAACCGTCAGGATGGCCAGATGGTTGACTATGAATTCGAATGAACAGAGTGAATCATCGGCGAGTTGAGTCGCCAGTACGAACGAAAGTCAACTCATGCGAGCTCTGGGAAACATCACGGTGACCTCGCTGCTTGTCAGCGTTTCGACGATCGCGGTAGCGATCGGCGTCATGGCGACCGTCAGTCGCTTTGACGATGGGAGCAGTGCCTTGAATATCCGGCAGCAAGATCACATGATTGTCTGCCTCTACCTGAGCCTCCCCCTGTGCGGCGTGCTGTACGGTTACCTGCGGTTCCAACGCGTCCGAACGATGATCATCTATGGTGCCCTGGTCGGCGTCAGCGTGACCATTGGGCTGACAATGTTGGTCACCATGTCCTCGGCAGCGATTTTTCCGACCATCAACACTTCGGCGATCGGCGGATTGTTGCTGGTCGCCACCGGCCTGATCGTGCGACGAATGCGCACCCGGTGATCGAATCGAATGGTGTCATGACGTCTCCGCTGAATCCGAACGATCGGGCGTCACACGTTCCAGACGGTCGGCTCCAACGAACAGGAGGTGTCCGGCAATGTGCGTGATGGGCAGGTTGAAAATCAGCGAAACGGCCCGGCGGTAGCTCTCCACCTGTGGCCGATAGTGTTCCACTCGGTCACGGATCGTCTGATCATCTCGTGGCCCAACCGCATCGGTCTTGAAGTCGATCACGTCGGCTGCGATTGGGTTTCCGTCGAGCAAAAAGAGGACCAGGCGGTCGATACTGCCGGTCAGCCACTGCGTCCCGTCACGTACCGTAAACGGCCGTTCCCGTTCCACGCGGCACTCTGTCGCGCCAGGTTCAAACGGAGCCGGTACACGGGCCGTCTCGAGACGGCTGGTCGGCCGGTAAAACGATCGGCTCAAAGTGTCCGAAGTGACCGGTTGGTCAACCATGGCATGGAACTCGTTGATCGATGCGCTAAGGAACTCGGCTGAGGGTTGCCGGCGCAACCGTGCGGCCGCTCGGCGGAGCATATCCTCGTCGGGCACGCCGTCTTCGACCCACTCGATCAGCTCGAAAAAGGCATGGATCAACGTCCCACGAAGGCGCCGTTCGGCGGATCGAAAATCAAGTAGATGGGCGACTTCGACGCGACCACCACCCTCCAGTTTTGAGGGCGACACATGTTCTCTTGACGAGGGGCCGATCGGAGGGGCTAGCGAAATTATCGGCACACCCGTTTCAGTCATGGACCGATCACTTTGACCGTGTGCTTCACGAGGCCGTTCAGCGTCTTCAATCTCCGCGACCTTCTTTGTCTTCCGATACCAGCGGGGATCACCCGTTTGATAGAGTGTTTGCTCCGCTGCCACGCGTTGACCGTCGGTCAATGCGGCTCTCAACAAACCGGACGGTTGCTTCGGGACTTTGTGTTCGCCGCCTCTGGACGGTGGGATCACCATATACAAAGCGTGGACGGGCCGGGTCATCGCCACGTACAAGAGACAGAGTGCCTCGCGAATCGAATGGGATCGCGCGTTGTCAAACAGGGCACGCCAGTCAGGTGGCAAGAGTTGCTGAATCGTCGCATTTCGGTGGATGCAGATTCGATCGATTGGATCCGTGGGCGACGGCTGGCCGAAGACGTGTGTATTTGCCCTTCCGGCCAGGCCGAAGGTGAGGGACGGAAGGAAGACTGCATCAAACTGCAGTCCTTTGGCCTGGTGGATGGTCATCACGCGAACTTCGGCAGCGGTTGGATCGGCCGCTTTCTGAGTTGACAGGAATTCCACGAAATCTGTCGTTCGCAGCGTAGCCAGCGGCTGGTAACGGTAGGCCAGTTGGACCAGTTGTCGCAAGCGTTCCCGGTCGCGTTGATCGCAGACGGATCCGAGTTCGCCGGCCCACCGCAGCAGGGCCGGCCCGTATCCTTCGTCGAGCAGCCGTCTCCGCCATCGCTGAGTGGCGGTCAGGATGACCGTTGCATCGTTGTGGTCGACGACCCCGGTGACCGCCGCCATGGGTGAGTTGGCCAGATGAAAAGCAGCTACGGAATCGCCCGGGTGATCAATGAGCGTGAGCATTGACAAGAGTAGTTGGACGGCCGGCGAGTCGGTCAGGGGATTCCCCCCTTCTTCACTCGCAGCAACTCCCGACGCGCGCAACAAGTAGATCATTCGCGACACTTCGTCGTTCTTGCGCACCAGAACGCCTACGCTGTGTTCGGGCGCCTCGAGGACGAGTTCTCGCACTCTTTCCGCGGCGTATCCGTACAGGCGTTCGTTTACCGATTCGCCCTTGTCGGGGTCCGGGCTGGAACAGAGTTCGGCGAAGCCGGGCAGTTTTCTGCGTGCGGTTTCGTGATGAGGGAAACTCTCGGACCAGGCTCGAACTGGTTCGGCGTAATGATCCAGGTTCGGATGCCGCGTCATGTTCTCGAAGACGAGGTTCACCGTATCGATGACCGGAGGTGCCGACCGATAGCTCATGAGCAATTCGCTCTGCTCGAGCGACGGGAATTGGGCGGTCAACGCATCAAATATCTCTGCACGCCCGCCTCGCCAACCGTAGATTGCCTGCTTGACGTCTCCCACACAAAAGAGCGATCTTCCGCCCGGGCCCGGTGCCTCGCCCGGTCTCTCGGTCGGTTGCGTCACATGCCGCGCTAGCGGGTCGACCACCTGCCATTGCAGGAGTGAGGTATCCTGAAATTCATCGAGTAGCAGGTGGGCGAGGTGTGTGTCCATTCGATAATGTTGGGACTCGACCCGTCCCAATGCGGAACTCGCAGCCAGGGCCCGAGTAATGTCCTCAAATCGGAGGCCCCCGCCCCGGTGCTTGAGTTGGCAGTAGATCGAGTGAAATCTATCGAGCAGTTCGTAGGTGGCCCTGGTCTGCAGGTCCAACTGGTCGACGAGCACGGCACGAGCGTGTCTTAAGAGACTTTGGTACAGCGGTATCAGCTGGTCTGGGATCGTCACGCGATTGAACGTGACTTCACCCTGGAGTACTTTGCCGGCAATTCCTTTTGCGATGAATGCTTCCCAATCGGCCTGTCTGGCTCGTTGCACATCGTCAGCTCGAGCGCTGATCAGCGATTTCTTGTTCGGCAGTTCGGCCTGTTCCAATGCCTGAATGGAATCGGCCAACGTCTGGTCGGTCAGGCGACGGCTGGTCGGTATTTTCTGCCAGGCCGATGAATCCGTCTCCATGTAGAGGTCGTACAGATCCCGGACGGTGTCCTTCAACGATTGGCTGACCGACCGGCGCGCTTCGCCTTTGGCCATGAGATGAACGAGCCGCAAGATCTCCTTCCGCTCGTGATGGGCAAGCAGCAGTTCGATGGCTTGCTGGCGCAATGCGTCGTCGATCATCGGTTCGGCAATGCGCCACCCCGGAGGCAGTCCCAACTCCAGGCTGAAACTGCCTCCCAGCTGAGCGAAGTAGGCGTCGAGCGTGCCGATCTGCAGACGGTGCAGATTTCGGACCAGCAACTGCAACAACTCGTAACAGCGTGATTCGTCCAGCGTCGCGACGTTGAGGTGGGCGGCCAGTTGCTCGCGCGCCGAGCGGTCCAGGGCGGCCTCTGCCAGACGCATGACGATGCGGTCCAGGATTTCACCGGCGGCCTTCCGCGTGAATGTCGTGGCCAATATCTGGTCGGGTCGCACGCCGGCATGGAGCAAGCTCAGGTAACGGTTTGACAGCTGGAACGTCTTCCCGGTTCCGGCCGAAGCGCGTGTCAGGATGTTTGCGAAAGTGCTCATCGACTCGCCTCTGGGTCCTTCCCGCCTTCCCAATTCGGCCGGAACGCATCTTCCTGGCAAATGACCCTGTAGTCGGTCAGGATTTGTGGAGCGGGCAGTGCGGGCGGCCAGAATTCTTCATTGAGTATGGCTAACGCCACGCGTCTTGCCGTGTTGTCTGCTTCGGCCAACTGCTTGTCCGTCCAACCCGCCATGAACTCGCCCGTTTTTGTCGTGTCCCGAGGGAGGACGATATAGCCCAGTTCCGGTCCGTCCGGAATACCCAGCGAAGTAACCAGGTGGCGGTAGAGCGGAAGTTGAAGGTCGATCCACTGACCGTTTCGCAGGTGCGTCTCCTGGGGCTTGCGGGCGGTGTCGGACGTCTTGTAGTCGAGGATGGCCCAGCTATCTCCGCGTCGATCAATCCGATCGACTCGCCCGCGGAGCTCCACGGTTCGGGTGGTGTCGATCGCCAATTGCGGGCGTGCGTCTTTCACATCGAATTCAGCGTGGACGATCTCCCATCCGTCGGCCGCGCGACGAGCCTGCCACTCGGCGAACGCATCCAGCCGCGCAGCCGCTTGGACGATCTGCACCTCAACCGCAGGATGACGCTGGTGGCCGTAGCGAGCCTCAGCGAACCGGTCAAGCTGATCACGAAGATATTCCTGGATTTCCTCGGCGCGACGGGCCCGCCTGACATCGCTACGGCCGAACTGCTCGAGTACATAATGAAGGAGATTCCCGAACTCGGCCGGCCCGAGTTCGGTGTCGTCGTCGTCCAGCCGTTCCAGGTGCAACACGTGTCGCAAATAGAATCGATAGGGGCAGGCCAGGTAGGAACGAAAGGCGGTAACACCGATCGACGTGATCGGTTGGTCCAAAGGAACCGGTCGTGGAACGACGATCTGCGAACTTCGGGATTCAGCCGGTTCGCCGGACCCGGATTCCCGAGTCGCATCGGAGTTGTCGGAAGGGCCGAAGAACTTCCTGGCGCGCTGCGCCATCGACCGCGCGTCGGTGGCCAGTGCCAGACGGCTTGGGATCAATGGATCACCGTCGGGCGAACGCCGACCGCAGACCATCGTCAGGGCCTCTCGCGAAGCAGCCAGGCAGCTCACTGCATACGCATCGCGCGCCAGACGCCGCGAGTTGTCGACCAGGCCCAACTGTTTGCGTAACGCATTGGGCAAGAAAAGATCGGAAGTCACACTCGTCGGCACGTAACCCTCGTTAAAGGACGTGACAACGAGTGCCGGTGCCGTGTCGAGTGGTAGCTCGAGCCACCCGAGTATTTCGACTGCATCTTCGGCCGACGGCGCGGGGACCGTCTCCGAGCCAACCCGTCGCAGCAGCTGTTCCATCGCCTCGGTCGCACTCAAACGAGGCATTAACGACTCGGGTAACTCGACGAATTCCTGCAACGTGCTTTGAATTGCCTGGAGTGCGCTGAGCGTATACCGATGCCACATGATCGCCGGGTCCAGAGTCAACGATCCATAGAAGGTGGAGAGGAGCTGGCTGATGCGTTCCGCCCACTGACCCAGTGGAAGCAGACCCGCGCGAAGCGGCTGCATCGTCGTGTGAAGCCGCTCGGCGATCTGCCGAACCGGTTCGAAGTAGGCATCCTCGCTCAGCCATTGGCCAAACGTCGTTGGTAGATGTTCGCGATAGTACTTGTCGGACCGGGTAAGCCAGTCACAGTGCACTCCGTGCCGACGAATCCATGTCTCAACGTCCGGGTGCCGAATCAGTCGAGCGAAATCAGCATATCGATCTCGTAGCACGAGGTCCGAAACGGCTTGCAGGAGGCAATACGGACCCGTCTCTGCAACGCTCTTGCCGACAACCCATCGGGTCGTTACACCAGACTCGGCCAACCGGCGCGTGAGCTGCGGTATCAAACGCTCGTCCGGCGCTCCGATAACAACCTGATCCGATCGGTAGCGGCCCCCGAGTCCGGCCAGCGCGTCGGCAACGGTTTCCGCCTGGTCGCTGGGGCTCATCGCCACACATATCTGGTCGTCACTTAGTGGCACCGCCACGTCGGTCCAGGATGCCGGTTCCAGGCATCCATGACGGTCAAATCGATCGGTCATCTCCGACGGAGCACTGATCAGTGCCGTGACGCGGTCCGCAACCTGGTCGAGCATCTGTCGTTGAGCACGATTCAGATCCGTCGTAGCGACGAGCACCAGGTCTCGGTCGATCGTGCACTCCCGATGCTGAATGGCAAAACGCCGAGCGGTCTGCAAGTCCCATAACTCAAGCCCGTCCAGTATCGCCAGATAGCGAGCTTGGAGCTCGCTCAGCACGCCCCAGCGGTCGCCCTCATTAAATCCCGCCACGTTGCGACCCAGCTGCACAACATCCTGAAAGTCGAGCCCATCTGCGGCCAACTCACGGTGTTGTCGTGCCAACAACTGAGCCAACGACATCCAGCTGGCAAAGTCGTCCTTCGCCGGTAGGTCGGGTATCAGTCGTCGGCACGAATCGGGCTCGATTTGGCGGAGCGCCTCGCGCCAGGCCAGTTGCTGAACCATCGGATTTGCGAACGGTCGCTTCGGCTCGTACAGCAGCTCGGGAAAAGTGCCGACCGTACGGACATCGGGCGGGTGATAGACCAGCCGCCTATCGGCGGCCGTCTCGGCGAGCAACTCGGTCAGGCGTCGTCCGGCACGCCCGCCCGGCACAATCAAAACGACCGTCGACAGGTTCAGTTCATCGGGAGATTCTACGCCGTACTTGTCGGCGAGCCAGGCAGCGACGGCCGGCAACGCCGGGCGGCTCCAATCGAGAAACGTCCGTGTAATGCTCATTGAGGTTTCAAGAACTGGTTATGGGGCGAATGCCGCTCCGGGATTCCATCCTCTCATTCGGCCGGCGCCCGCACTAGAACTCGGCCAGGCGCTCTCTGTCGGGCGATATTTCCAGTCCGTCCCCTGTACGGGACTCGAGTACATCCAGTGGATTCACGACAACTCGCTCGCCACTGGAGAGTCCAGAGCAAATCTCCGCGAACTTCTCGTTCGTCCTGCCGACCTCGACCGGACGTCGGGTCGGATCTCCATTTCCCGACACATAGCACCACGTCTCGTCGCCCCGTTGTACAATTGACTGCACTGGTACACAGACTACGTCGTTCAGCTGGTCGACGTGAACCTCCACGACGGCCGTCATGCCGGGCTTGATCCCGTCGACCTCTTCGTCGATCGTAACGACGGTCTTGTAGTACTTGGTGTCCGAACTGAGCCAACCGCCCGGATCGGGCAAGACGTCGACCGATTCGACCGTTGCGTCGTACAACCGGTCCGGAAAGGCGTCGACTCGCACCGTCGCGCTCATGCCCGCCCTGACTCGGTTGACCACCGTCTCATGAACGCTCGTCTTGACACGCATCCGAGTCAGATCGGGAATGGATAACAGTGGTTGTAGATAACGTACGGCAGCACCCACCGAAATCGTCGACACCTTGCCTCTTCCGTCCGAATCCATGTGATAGGCTACCATGCCGTCCTGAGGCGCATAGATCTTGCACTTGCCCAATTGCTCCGTGTAACGAGTCAGACGCGACTCGTTCCAGACCTTGCCTAACTCGGCCATCTTGAGCCAGACTTTTTGCTGTGCGAGTGTCGCCTCGTTGTTACGT
>CAYNDU010000031.1:0-19676 GCA_964395615.1 uncultured Pirellulaceae bacterium
ATGTCGCCTTCCTCCACGGGTCTATCTCGCGACTGGATGATTGTCTTTTTTCTCCTCTGGTTCGGATCAACACGATGAACGAAGGTCACACGGAACAGCACCGATTGGAAACAGCCTTACGCGCGCTGCCGGCAAAGATTGGGGCGGTGAAGGAGGAGGTGGCCAAGTGCATTGTCGGCAACGAGCAGAACGTGGAGGCGGCATTATGGGCACTTCTGTCGCGCGGCCATTGTCTGATTGAAGGAGTGCCCGGTCTTGGCAAGACACTCTTGGTACGTGTGCTGGCCCAGGTGTTGCAGTTGGAATTCAAACGGGTGCAATTCACGCCCGACTTGATGCCCGCCGACATTACCGGTTCCGTGATTCTGCAGGAACAGGAGTCGGGGCATCGACGGTTCCAATTCGTCCGGGGACCAGTCTTTACTAATATCTTGTTGGCTGACGAGATCAACCGTACTCCACCCAAGACGCAATCGGCTTTGTTGGAATCGATGCAGGAACAGACGGTGACCGTATCGGGGCAAACAAAGAAGTTGGACGAACCTTTCCTGGTCCTGGCGACTCAGAATCCCATCGAGCAAGAGGGCACTTACCCGTTGCCGGAGGCACAGCTCGACCGGTTCTTGTTTCAGTTACAGGTCGAGTACCCGTCGCTTGAAGAAGAGCGGCGAATTATTGACCAGCACTCGTTCACGCCGCTCGAGGCGTTACAACCGATCTTGACGCGTGAGGAGATCTTGCTGTTTCGTGAGGCGGTAGCCGAGATTCCAGCCGCTCCCAATGTCGTGGATTACGCCGCACGGATAGCTCGAGCGACGCGAGCAGGGACTACCGGTGGTCTGGAGAGTATCGCCAGGTGGATACGTTGGGGAGCGAGTCCTCGCGCCAGTCTGAATATGATTCTGGCCGGCCGTGCTCGTGCCGGTTGCAACGGTCGGTTTCACGTTTCGACGGAAGACGTACGGGCGGTGGCTCCCATGGTATTGAGACACCGCATCATACGCAGTTTTCATGCGGATGCCGAGCAGCAATCGGCCGACGATATCGTGGACCGAATTCTGGAAGAGGTTCCGCACGAGTCCGGGGCGGCAGTATGACGGCAACAAGCGTTGATCATCGTCAATGGCTGGACCGATTTGACCAACGGTTACTCTCAACACTCGGTAGCCTCGACCTGAAGGCTCGATATCTGGTCGAGGGATTTCTGAACGGACTTCATCGCAGCCCGTTCCACGGCTTGAGCGTGGAGTTTGCCGAGTATCAGGACTACCATCCGGGCGATGACTTGCGGCACTTGGACTGGCGGCTCTATGCGCGTACCGATCGACTCTACATCAAGAAATATACGCAAGAGACAAATGTTCGCGTCTACTTGATGATCGATACGAGCGCCTCGATGGCCTACCGCGGGGAACGAGCATGGGGTTCGAAACTGGATGCCGCTCGTTTGCTGGGCGCAGCCCTGACCATGTTGATGATCAACCAGAACGACGCAGTCGGCTTGCTGACGATGCGTGAAGATGACAGCGGAGCGACTTTCGTACAACCGTCGCAAAAGCCAAGCCAGCTGGGTCAGATGCTTCATCATCTGGACGAGTTGCAACCGGGCGGCGGCCCGAGACTGCCCGCGCTGCTGGCCAACGCCAACCAGCTGATCCACCGACGCAGTCTATTAATCGTGATCACCGACCTGCTGGAACCGGCGGACACATTACAGGAAGTGCTTCAACGTTTTCGTTTCGAAGGGCACGATTGCCTGGTGGTACAGGTACTGGATCGTGATGAGGTCGATTTTCCGTTCCAGAATCCAGCCGTTTTTCAGGATCTCGAATCCGGGATGCGCCGGCAGGTCCAAACTCAGTCCGCCCGCGATTCGTACCTGCGTCGATTTCAAGCGTTCATGGACGATCACAAGAAAATGCTGAGCGGATTGGAAATTCCCCACTCCGTAATGGTTACGGACGAAGATCCCTGTGCGGCAATGTCGGCGTTGATTGTACGGCGCGCTGAGATGTTATAGCGATGGCATTTTTTTATCCACTCGCCTGGCTTGGAGCATTGGCCTTATCGGTCCCGCTCTGGCTTCATCTACAGCGAAGAGACGAATCGCAATTGGTTCGGTTTTCCGCGATGCAGTTCCTCGACGAGCAGCCAATTGCCCGTCGCCGCCCGCTGTGGCCCCGTGATTGGCCCTTGCTGTTACTCAGGCTGCTGATGCTGTTACTTCTGGTCCTTGCGTTCACCTGGCCCTACGACACCGACGTGGTGGACGCGCCGATTCGGACCAGTCGAGTCTACATTCTGGATCGCACGCTCAGCCACCAGGCTGCCGGTCGGTTCGAAAGAGCGCGGGACTATCTGCGCAATGAAATCACCGGAAGCTCGATGGACACACAGCTGGCCGTTGTTGATCTGACCGGATCGCCACGCGTATTGGCGCGGTGGGGAGCCGACCGGGAGGCGACCGTGGAACAGATCGCCGGCCTGAAGGTCAGCCACCAACGAGGCTCTTTTCTGTCAGCGTTTCAACTGGCTGCAAAACTGCTGGACCAGGCGCTTGGCTCCGACAAGCAGATCGTGCTGCTCAGCGATTCGCAAGCAAACCAGTGGGAAGAAGGACGGAACACGCCCCCGTTCTTGAAGAATGTTCGGGTCACGTTGCCCGAGATCGAACAAAAAAGCCTGTCCAATTTGGCGTTGCACGATCCAATCGTTCACGTTTATCAAATGGGTGACCGCAGCGTTGCCGCCTGTTCGGTCGAATTGACGCGTTCGCCCGACGCGAGTGGAAAACTCGACGAATTGGTCGTCCATCTTACGTTTGTTGCCAATGGAATCGAGCAGGGTACCCAGCCGATCAAGGTTCCCAAGGGAGAGAGATCGGTGAGTTTGGCGGGCGAGGTCGAAATTGATCGTGCCACGTGGTTTCGGGGAGAATTCCGGTTGCGAGATAATGCGGATGAGCTCAACGCAGATGACGTAGTCTATTTCTCGCTGCCGCCTGTGAAACCGGGCCAGCTGGTTCTTCTGACCGATTCTCGATATCTTCAGACGGCCTGTTCACCCGAGGTGATGCTGGGCCGGTGGCTGACGCGCCAGCCGAATGCTGGGGCGCCTCTCAAACTCGAGCCTGCCGACGAACTGGTTTGTGTGGACAGCCGGTTGCTGGTAAGAAAAGCCGTTCGGAACCTCGTTTTTGATGCTGTCAATTCGGGCCGTGGGCTGATGGTCATGGTAACACCGGGCGACGCGCTAACGCACCGCCTGCTGCTCGACCTGCACGTCAACGTGGAAGGCGAGTCTCCCACCCAGGACGTTTCTCAATCATTTCGATACGTCAACGTTGATCATCCGGTGTTTGAAGACTTTCGATCCGGCCGGTTGGGACGCGTCACCGACATTCGAGTACGGCACTACCGCAAGTTGAGCTTTTCCGATGCAATGCCGATCGCGTTTTCCAAGCAGGGTGACCCGCTGTTGGCCGAGGTGCCGATCGGTAAGGGTGCCGCATTGGTGTTCGCCATGACCCTGGATCGAACCGATACGAATTGGCCGTTACAGCCCGCGTTCGTTCCGTTTCTCGACCGTTGTTTTCAATACATCAGGCCACGCGTGGAATCTCAGGAAACGGACTATCTGGCTGCCGAGCTGTGTCAATGGCGCGTGCCGCCCGGTATCGATGCTCGATTCCTCACCCTGCAGGCGCCGGAAAAGCCGGCGATCGATCGGCTACGAAAGATACGGATCGAAGAAGGAACGGCCGAGTTCACGCTGCCCGACCAACCTGGACACTTTGAACTGCACTATGATGGTTCGACGGATATTGCTGCGGTGATCGGCGTCAATGTTGACAAGTCGGAATCTGATCTGGAGTTTATCGACCGGCCCGAAGTCCTGGAAATATGGAAGGTCCCGGACTCCGAAAACGTGAACAGGGAGGTCGAGTTGCAGCTTACGGCAGCTGCATTAACAACATCCGAGATCTTGAGACAGACTATCTGGTGGTGGTTCCTGGTGGCCGGTTCTACCGCCTTCGTCCTGGAAATGCTCTGGGTGTCTTTTAGGAGCAAGGTGCAATGAAACCGCTCAAGGTAGACGTAGAACGTCGCTTGCGTTCCGCGAATGCAGCCAGGAATCGGCACGTAATCGTACGCCGGTCGTTGGCCCTGGCACTCATCTTTCTGGCGTTGCTCCTTTTGTTCGGACTTGTCCTTCGAACCGGGTGGATCACCAGCACGCTGTTCATCGTTGTCACTTTAACGCTCCTGATCCTGGCCTCGCTGTTTGTTGAGTTCATCATCGTTGTTATGTCGGCGGATGCGGACGCCGATCGGACTCGCCTGGCAGCTGCAATCGAACGGTCCTGTCGCCCACTCATGGACCGACTGAATACGTTGGTCTACCTCCGTGAGCAATCGGGTACCACAGAGCAACCCTACGTGGACGCGATCGAGGAGCAGACGGTCGGCGTTCTGCGTCGAGCGCCGGATCAATCGCCATTCAAGTGGCGGTCGACGCGTTGGCTATCCGCGGCCACGGTGGCTCTGGCCCTGTTTACCCTGTTCTTTTATGCTCATTTTCGACCCTGGCAGGCGGCAGCCGCTGCCGCCGAGGCTTCGCAGGAAGTCGCCTCCCTCGAGCCGCTGGAGATTCCCGAGTGGGACCCCGATGGGCCGGACTCGGCAGACTCTCAGGAGCGGCAGCAAGAACCCTGGAGTGAAGTTCGGATCAGCCAACCCGGCCACGACCTGCATGTCACAAGCCTGGACCTGATTCCACTCCAGATACAGGCTGCCTCAACACACTCAATCATGTCCCTCGCATGGTTCACGGGGATTAATGGCAACGAGCCCCAGCGGCACGCGTTGCCTGACCCGAGCGATCCACGTTACGTGACGGCGGCGGCCGAATTGTCGATACCCCGGCAAGAAGCGCACGTGTGGGATGTGATCCGATACTACGCCGAGGCGACGACCGACGAGCCGAAGAACCCTCGATCACTACTGTACTTTGCCGATATTATCCCCTTTCCTGATGACCTTGCGAGGTTACCTGGCGGGTTGGACGGTCCGGCCGTACAACAACTGGGAGAATTGACGGCGTTGCTCGAGCGGCACGAAGAATCGATGCGTCAAACGGTCCGGGCGACGGACGAGGCAACCTTACCCAATTCGGATCGGACGACACGGCTCGCAGCGCTCGAAATGGAGCAAGACGAATTGGCGATCACGGCACGACACCTGCGAGCCCGTTTGCGGAGCCGCTTTCCGACGGCTTCGCTCGACACGCTCGACTCCGATTTGCAGCAACTCGAGCGGACCTGGCAGACCGCTCGAACGGCGCTGCACGACGACGATTTGCAACAGGCCGTCGTGCATCATCGGGATGTACTCGGTCAATTGGCAAGAGTTCGCCGTCACTTCTACGAGGAGGTTTTGAAACACCCGGAGCACTTTGCTGGCACTCAGACTCTGCTCGCTGAAGCACCCATTGATGCCGAGACCGAGGAGAAGAGGTCCTCGTCCGAGAGTTTGAAGGCCGAAGCGAAACGATCTCGGGACACGGCACAACGGATCGACACGCTCCGGAACGAACTGGAGCCACTCATCGCGCAACAACGCGCCATCGAGCGAGATTTATCGAGCATTCCGTCAACCAACGGCGCGATCATGGCGCCGCGCGAACAGTCCATCAACGACGCGATGGAACAGCTCGAGGGACCACACGCGGCAGAAGTTCAAGGAGTCGCCCCACTGTGGCAAGAAGCCAGGCAAATGCTCGATCTGGCAGCACAACTCCTGCCTCAGCAAACGGCCGAGGAGGCCAGACCTCTGGTCGAACAGGGGACGGCAGCGATGCAGCAGATCAGCCAGGCGCTGGCCGAGCAGAGCTCGATCCAGCGATTGCAACAATCGAACAGCTTGAGGCAGCAGTTACACAAGAACATCCGGAAATACCAACAGATAGCCGAATCGCCCAGTGACGCTCCCAAGACGTTACGCGGTAAGGCAACGGAAGAGACAAAGGAGATCATGCGGCAAATAGGCGACGTGGCTCGACACTACTCACCGCCACCAACGGCCGAACGTGCGCCCGATCAGTCAGAATCGCTCAAGGAAGCACTGAGCCCCGATCGACAAACGGCGCTCGCCAAGAAGTGCGATTCCCTGAACCAGGCAGCCACTCCCAACAACATAAGCAAGGCTTCGCAATCGATTTCAGAGGATTTGAACCGAGTGGCCCGGGCATTCGACAAATTTCTGCAACAGGCTGCACGGCGAGCGGAAACGGCTCGCGCACAGCGTCTTGCCGATCAACTGGACAAACGGCAACAGCAATTGGCCGACGCACGCAAGTTCGTGCAGGAGACGCTGCAGAAACAGCGTGGAATCGAACGCTCGATGCCTCGCACTCCCTCCAGTAGTCTCACCAATCAAGCGACTCAACAACGCCGTCTCAACCAGGATTTCAAGCAATTCACTCAACAGCACCCGACACCATTTCGACCGGCTGAACAAGAGAAACAGCAAGTCGATTCCGGTTTGCAGAAAGCGGCCGAGAGCATGCAGCAATCCCCGTCCACGGCGCGCACGTCCGTTGGGCAGGCGGCTAAATCACTCCAACGACTGGACGACGCGCTCGGCCGGCAGGAGTCGATGAATAACCTGGTGAAGGCATTTCAATTGCAACAACAACTGCAACAGCAGATGAAGCAGTTGGAAAAGATGAAGAGAGACCCTTCAAAGACAAGTTCCGCAGCGTGCGACAAGGCGGCCGGACAATGCAATTCAATCGCAGATCAGGCCGGCCAACTCGGCCAGCACTCGGCCACCCCACCCGCTCTGGCCCAGCCCCTGCAGAAGGCCATGGAGGGAAATCGTCAGCAACAAATCGAGCAGGCCGGTCAAGAGCTCAGCGCAGCCAACAAGCCGGGCGAGCGGCAAGCAGGCAGCCAGCAGCTTGCAGATTCCATGCGACCGATAGCCGATGCGCTCGAACAGGGACTGGCAGATGCACTCTCCAACGGGTCGGAAGGTAAGCCCTTAAATGCGACCGGCCAGCAGGCTCTGGAGCGCGCGTTGCGCCAACTGGCCAGCGAAGCACGGCAATCGGGCGATCGGCCCGGCCAGCTCTCTGCCGACCAGCGTTCTCAACTGCGTGACAGTGCCCTGCAGAACTTGATCGAGGGAATCGCGTCGCTCTACGGCTACAACGATCGCACCCGTGACGTGATTCAGCAGATGCGGCGAAAACTGAAGGAGCCCGACCAGCCGGTCGACGCCGTGACCGTCAATGAGCTGCGCCAAGAGATCCAGAATCTCCGTCGCGACATCGACGGTCGTGATGAGCAGCAGGTGGAGCCCGACGGCCGTACGGAATTCGATCCGTCACAGTTGCCACCTGATTTTCGTCGTTCCATTGAAAACTATTTTAGGGCGTTATCGCGACAACGATGAGTCAATTCGGTGTTTCCAACTTGTCCGTTCTGGTACTCGGTGCCCCGATCGCCGGCGGTTTACTTTTTCTGTACGTGCGATCGCTGCTCACTCAAAACATCTCACGCGGCCGGATGGGAGCGCTCGTATCATGCAGAATGGCCGCTATGCTCTTGATCCTTCTGCTCCTGGCCCAACCCGTTTGGCGCGAATCGGACATCAAGCACCGGAAGACCAAAGATGTTGCGTTGCTCGTTGACCGAAGTGCGAGCATGTCCCTGTCCCATGACGATCACCATCGTTACGGCCAGGCCCTTGCATTCGTACGCGAAGTCCTGGCCCCGTCGCTGGCTGAGGAACATCTGCGCCTCGTACCGTATCTATTTGCCGAGCGTGCAGAGCGTGCCACGGGAGAACAACTCGCGTCGGCCGAACCGGACGGGCGGGAGACGAATCTCGCCGGGGCCATCGTCCAAAGCCTTGCCCAGGTCGATACTCCCCCTCGAGCCATCCTGGCGCTTTCGGATGGAGCCGCGACCGTCACACGCGACAACAACCGTGCCATGTCGCTGCTCATGGACCAGCGCGTACCGTTGATCGGTTTGGCGGTCGGAGAAGATTCCGATGCCCAACTCCTTTCACTCGATCAGTTGTCGGTCCCTCGTCGCGTTGGCACGGACAACGAATTCACGATTTCCGGTACGTTGCGTGCCACAGGACAGACGGAAATCCCCACCTTTACACTGCTGCTGACCAGGAATGGCAAGCTGATCAACCAACGCAAGGTCGAAGCCGGCAAAGGGCCAAGGATCTGGCGTGAGTCCTTCGTCGACACGAGTTCAGACGAAGGTGTATTGAGTTATCGACTGCAGATTCAGTTAGAGCCAACGGCACAGGTCACCGTCGCGCGTCGGGAAGCCGGGGGCATGGTGCGAGTCACCAAGGACGATTCTCTGCGCGTCTTATTCGTTCAAGGAGCCCTGACGTGGGATTACAAGTTCATTCGGCTGGCTCTGCAGGGAGATCCGTCGGTCATCTTCTCGGGACTGAGCCGAGCGGCCAGCGGTTCCCAGTTCTACCAGAGTGTCGAAGAAGGTGGTGATCTGATCGACGGATTTCCGACGACCATCGAACAGCTGAGTCGATTCCATCTTGTGATTTTGTCGCATATTGGACCGGCAGATCTGACGCCAAACCAACAAAAGATGATCGACACGTTCTGCGGTCAGTTTGGCGGCGGTGTCCTTCTTATCGGCGGTCCCTCGACGTTCACGTCCGCCTGGACCCACTCGTCATTGGAAAAACTCCTGCCCGTCCGCTTTCCGAATAACCAGGCTAACGAAAACGGCCAGCTACTGTTCCGAGTAACGCCGACACAACAAGGCCTTCGACACCCGGTATTTCAGCTCGCCGAGAAAGGCAACCAGGTGGATGCGTGGGCCAAGCTGCCCAGCTATCGCCAGTTTGCTCGAGTGCATTCGATAAAGCCGGCGGCCGAAGTTTGGCTGCAGACCAGCCAACCACATCTGGCAAGAACGCCCGAACCGCTCATGTTGGTGCAACGATATGGAGCGGGTACGTCCGCCGTGATCTGTGTACAGAACTTCTGGCGCTGGCGGTTGGCCGAATCCGCGATACCGACGCAGTTTGACCGATTCTGGCGACAGCTCGCCAGATACCTGGCACACGGCGAACTCGATTCCGTCACCGTGACACTCGGCAGCGACGACCTCCGAACCGGCAAGGACATTGAGCTGGTGCTTGAGCGCCGACCGGAACCAGGTCGCCGCGCCGCGCCATCGGCAAGTTACAACCTGCAGATAACGGACAGCCAGGGCCAGACGAAGTCCCGCACGCAAGTCAAGTTACCTGCGTCCGGGAGCATTCGTGCAACGTTCCGCAGTGATGAACCAGGCACATTCCTGGCGCAGGTACTCGACGACACGGGGGTCGTCTGCGCCAGCCGATCGTTTGCGCTTTACGACCTGTCTGCCGAGTTTATTCGTACGGCTCGCAACCTCGACGTGTTGCGGCAATGGGCGGGGATCAGCGGCGGAGTTGTGATCAAAACCGAGGAGTGCACGGACGCGACCGAGTTAGTGAAACTTGTGAAGGACGCGATCGAAACGCCTGATCAACAACCGCGAACCGTGCCGGCCGGCGTAAATGGCTGGGTACTTGCATTCCTGCTGACATGCATGGGCGCGGAATGGGCCTTGCGCAGACGGTGGGCACTTAAGTAGTGACTATTATGACGGACCCGAGAGACGGTTCACTCGTCTTGACCCAGTGTTTCGATGACAAGTGATACGTGACAAGAATCAAGTTGGGAGAGTGTCGCATGCGCGTCGGTCCCTTTTTCCGTCGACAACCGCACGAGTTCGTCGTCGTCGCTCGCTCGACGAGCCGCTCCTCCCCGGCGACTCGACTCGGCCGATCCCTCCTGGTCCTGGCCGTGCTGTTCGCTTGCGGGGCCACAGCCATGGCTCAGTCGACCGATGACCGGACGGCGACGTTCTTTATGGGTCGAGTCAAGTACGGGCGAAATCAGGGCCGCGACTGTGCCTCGGTTGGTCGTAATCTGGCGGACCTGATGTCGCGCGTCACAACAATTCATGTCCGCACCGAGAAAACCGTCAGCCTGAGCGAACCCGCGTTGTTTGAAACTCCTTTCTTGTTCATGAACGGCCACAGTGATTTTGTACTGAGTGCCGGGGAGCTCAAGAACGTACGCACTTATCTCATACACGGGGGTTTTCTGTTTGCATCAGGCTGCTGTACGAATCCTGCCTTTCCGAAGGCCTGGCGAAGGGAAATGGGGCGACTGTTCGCGGGCGAATCGGTAAAGCGCCTGAACTACGATCATCCGATCTATCGTTCGTTCTACCGACTCGACTCCGTCCGCAGCATCGACCGTAACGTCAACATCTATGTCGAAGGCCTCTATTTCAACGATCGTCTCGTGGCCATATTGTGTGAAGATGGGCTCTGTTGTGCGTTCAGTGCCAATAACTCCTGCAACGTTGGGCGAGGAATCAGCCCCGAAGACGGCAAGAAACTGGCTCTCAACATCGCAGTCTATTCCATGACGCACTGAGCAACCGGACAGGTCTCCTTGTCCGTTGTGAAAGGTGCCGCGAACGCTCGGGATCGACCGGTATTGACCCGGCCTATCCCAACTTCCCAATCGCATTCGTGCCCGAATCTTATGCGAGAATCTCGGTCAGTACATTTCCACCGACGTTGGTCAGGCGGCGATCAAGGCCGTTATGGTACCACGTAAGCTTTTGATGGTCGAAGCCAAGCACCCGGAGTACGGTGGCGTAAAAGTCCCAGACCGTGGCAATCCGGTCAATCGACCGCCGACCGAACGCGTCGGTGGCACCATAACTTACTCCTCCCTTGATCCCCGCCCCCATCATCCAACAGGTAAACGCATCGGGGTTGTGATCGCGTCCGCTTGTTCCCTCCTGTCGAGTCGGCATACGGCCGAACTCGGTGGTCCAGAGGACGAGCGTATCGTTCAGCAGGCCCGACTGCTCCAAATCGGTGAGCAGCGCAGCCGTGGGCTGATCAAAGACGGGACAATGTCGTTCATAGTCGGACTTCAACGTCTTGTGCGCGTCCCAGTTCAATAGACCGTCGACGCCGGAGGCTCGCGAAGCGCAGTAGAGATTAATGTAGCGCACACCGCGCTCGAGCAATCGGCGCGCGAGCAGGCAATTGCGCGCGTAGGCAGCCTTCAGAGGATTCGGATCCGACGTTCCGTACAGGGCGTGTATCGTCGCTGATTCTGAGGCCAGATCGGACACTTCCGGTGCGGACAACTGCATCCGAGCCGCAAGCCGGTACGCGGCCATGCGTGCTGATAGTTCTGTATCCCCTGGGTGGCGGGCCGCATGCCGCTCGTTCAAATGCTCCAGGAGTCGTCGCGACGACAACTCGGTTTGCGCATCAATTGTATCCGGACGTTTCAGGTTCCGGATCGGTCGCTGGGCGTTCATCACAATTGCCTGATGGCTGGCCGGCAAGAACCCGTTGCTCCAGTTTGCTTGCCCATTCGGCGGCTCACCTCGAATGTCCGGGATCGCCACGTAGGCCGGCAGGTTGTCATTGGCCGAACCAAGAGCATAGCTGGTCCACGCACCGGCACTCGGAAACCCTTCCGTGGTGTAGCCTGTGTTCATAAAGATGCAGCCGGGCCCGTGCGTATTGGTGTCGGACTTCATCGAATGAACAAAGGCGATCCGGTCCACATGCTTCTGCAGGTGGGGCAACATGCTGGAAATCGGCTTGCCGCATTCTCCGGACGGCTGGAATGGCCAGGGACTCTTCATCAACGTCCCGTTCTTTCCCTGAAAGCTCACCAGCCCCTCTTCGCCCGGCAATGGCTTGCCATCATATTCTTCCAACGCCGGCTTGAAGTCCCAGAGGTCCATATGAGACGCGGCGCCGGGGCAGAAGATTTGCACGACTCGCTGAGCCCTGGCAGGAAAATGGGTCCGCCCCTTGCCCGGTTGCCAGTCCGCGCCGGTCTTGTTGCTTTCGCCGGCCACGACGGTGTCACCCGCCAGCAACTGGTTCAAGGCGATCCCGCCGAGCGCCGTGTAGACGCTGCCGAGAAATCCGCGCCGATCGAAGGATTCTGGTTTACACATCGTGTACCTATCGACTGTCACTTCGGGGAAACGACCTCATGCCGGCTCGTTCGCTCACCTTCCGTGTTCAATACAGGTAGATCAGCTCATTAGCATTCAACAACACTCGGCAGGCCGCCACCCATCCAAATTGGTGAATGAACTCAGTCAGCTCGTGCACTTCCCCGTCATCGGCCGGCCGGCCGTAGGCCAGTTCATACGCTCGCTCGACTTTCGCTCGAATCTGATCGTCATCCAACCGACCAGGATCCGCGAAACGGCGCGCGGTGTCGGTCTGCAAACGATCGGCAAAGGCCTGGGCCATGTCGAGTGTGAACGAGTGATTCAACAGAGTCAACGCCTGCAGGGGTGTCGTGGTCGACGAGCGTCGCGGGACCGCGAAGGCGCAATCGGGGCTGTCGAACTCCGAGGTCAGATCGACGGGCGCCGCCCGGGCATTCTGATGATAGACCGACCGGCGATAAGTATCTGAACCATGGTGATTCAACGGAACGTACGTCGCCACGTTGTCCTGCAGGTATTCGTATAGCCGGAATCCAGGCCCGCCACCGTCATGTTTCAGTTGACCGGAAATCGACAGCAACGTGTCTCGAATTTCCTCGGCGGTCAAACGGCGTGGTGGAAAACGCCATAACCAGCGGCTATCTCGATCCAGATCAGCCGGTCTTGGCCGGAAGGAGCTCGATTGCCGATAGGTTTGAGACAGGACGATCAGTTTGTGCAGCGGTTTGATCCGCCAGCCGAAACCTGTCATTTCTCTGCCTTGCCGTTCGTCCGCGTCGTCATTCGATCGAACGGAGGGCAAGACAAGTTGATGAGCTAACCAATCAAGTAATTCCGGATGGGACGGGCGGCCGCCCATTCGCCCGAAATCGCTCGGAGTGTCTACGATACCGGTACCAAAATGATAGTGCCAGACGCGATTGGCCAGCACACGAGGCGTGAGCGGATTATCGGGTCGAACGATCCAGCGAGCCAGTGCCAATCGACGGTCGCTTTCCTTCTGATCCGCGTCCAACCGGTAACTGCCTGCCGCACCCTGCAACACTTCCAGGCTGCCGGGCGTCACCTGGCGACCGTGTCGTTGGGGGTCGCCGCCCAGAAACACGAAGAACGGCCCCTCGGCTTCACGGAAACTCGGAACCCACCAGTTGGGCAACGGCTTGACCTCACGGATCTTGGCATCAACGGCCGCCAATTCGGTATTCAACCGATTCAATTGCTCACGATCGATGTCGGTGCGGGCCCGTTCGTACAACCGTCGTTTCCGATGTGCGTCGTTGACCGGTTTGCGATCATGGGAATTTGCAACTTCTGTCCATTGCTTACCGTCTTGCGACACTTCTATCCGATACTCGCACAGAAAGGTGGCAACCGAATGCCCGCCCGCGGATCCATCCCGATCGCTCGAAAAAAGCACGCTGTCAATTTCCGTTGGTCGCGCCAGATGAACGGTCAGCGTGGGCGAGGAGGCAATCCATCGTGCGCCGAAACGACCATCGATGGCCAGACCGGCACTGTAGGCCCCGGCGAAATCCTGGGCGATGCGACTGGCGCCATCGGCGGTTGCCCCGGCAGAGGCGAGAGCCACATTGCGGGGCGACGGTCCGGTTGTCCAGATTTCAAATTCGTCAATGCGAAACCCCGCGCGTGCCGCAGGGTTCGTGTCGAGCCCCTCACCGATCAGACGTACGTACTCAACCGTTTGCGCCGTAAATCGCTCACTCGTTCCCTTCCGACTGATGGCCGGCCGGTTCCAACCGGCTTCCACCTCGGCGGCCGACACCTCGGCCCGCTCGCGGATTTCGCGCTCGATCGAGTTGCGTTGTTTCACAATCTCTTGCCGTTGGACATTGAGCGGCCGCAGTTGGGCTGAACGTTTCTTTCTTTCCGCATCGGTAGCCACTTCCCGGTTCCCGTGGTACGTGCCGGCCAGCGTCGCGTACAACCCGTAGTAGTCTCTTTGTGTAACGGGATCGAATTTGTGGTTGTGACATCGCGCGCAACCGATCGTCATACCCAGGAACGTCTCGCTCGTCGCGCGAATCATCTCATCAACTGTATTCGCTCGAATCTGGGCAGCCTGCGCCGCGTCCTGATTGCCGACATTGTCATAGGGTCCGCAGGTCAGAAAGGCCGTGCCGATTTCCACGTCGGGGTCTCCCGGTCCCGTCACATCTCCAGCTAATTGCTCCATCACGAATGTCGGAAACGGCTTGTCGGAATTGAACGATCGAATGACATAGTCGCGATAGGGCCAGACATTGTTGATCAGTACATTGCGTTCGAAACCGTTGCTTTCACCAAATCGAGCAACGTCCAGCCAGTGCCGGCCCCATTGCTCACCGTAACGCGGCGAGGCAAGTAACCGGTCGACGACTTTTTCATAGGCAGTCGCCGTATCGTCGCGAAGGAACGATTGAATGTCCTTGGGAGTGGGCGGCAAACCGGTCAAGTCATACGTGACCCGGCGAATCCACTCGCGACGCGTCGCGGGCGGAGAAGGACTCAGCCCGGACTCCAGAAGTTTTGCCAGGATGAATCGGTCGATAGGGTTTCGATTCCACTGTGATGCCAACTGCTTGAGATGGCCGATCGACAGACCAGGCTTCCCAACCTTGGTGGCGATCACTCGAACAACATCCGGCGGAACCGTCACCGGAAGTGGCTGCAACGACCACCAGGTAGCATCTAGGTCCTGCTGGTCCTCGAGCACGATATCGTCTGGCCATTCTGCACCGTCGTCGACCCACTTGCGCAAGAGCAGAATTTGTTCGGCACTGAGCGCGTCCCGCTTCTTCGGCATGCGCGTGTCCGGATCGTCGCTTTCGATCAGGTCGATCAAGTAACTACTGTCGGCATCACCGACTTCAATCGCATCACTGACGATCGCCGCCGCGCGCGTGCTCAGGTCGAATTCACCCTTCCGCGTTGTTCCATTGTGGCATTCGACACAGTACCGCTCGAGCACGGGCCGCACCTGATCCCGAAACAGTGCCACATCAGTGTCACCATCTTCAGCCTTTGACGTACCGATCATCGAGTCGTTGACGCCCCACACAAAGACGACACCCAACGAGATGAGCCGCACGAATCGACGCATTTTGCCCAGCCCATTCATCAGACATTGCACCTTATTCAGCGATGGGAAAAATAAGCACCGCAGACCGACTCGATCGCACCCTACTAATGTAACGCCTACACCACACTCGGTCCATGTGACCGTTCGCGTCATCCGATTGGATCACTTCACCGTTCGCCATGCCATACCGGGCCGCGATTCCATCGAGGGGTCGATCCACGGCACTCGGCGATCGTTGGCCCGTCACCGATCACGTTGAAGCCGCGCAATGACTTCCTGATACAGCCGTTCAATCCTTGGGTCGCCATCCCCATGTCCGACCTCCAGGTGCCCAAAGTCCAGCAAACGAGTATCGGCCACGCCCTCCAGACGACCACGTTTGACGGCGACAATGCCGTCTCCCTTCCCACGAACCACCTCATCCAGATCGGACAGCAAATACTCGATCTTCGGGCCGAGAAGCCGCACGGACTTGCTCCGTTCGCGAGCCTCATCCACGGCCGATCGGGCGGCGCGCAACTGCTCGTCACTCAACGGACCCCGGGTCCCCAGAAGGATGGCGTACCGCAGGTTGGCATTCCTGGGCCGGGCATTGAGGGAATGGAGGAACGGTGATCCGGGCCGCAGGTCCTTGGCCGCTCCAGCCAGACCGTCCTGGACCGCAGTGAACAGCCGTCGAGTGCCTCGAAAATCGTCGGGACGAAGGAGCTGCTCCCACACATCCGCACCCCAAGAGAGCCTGGCCAGCATGGATCCACGATTAGGTGGAGCGATCATGATGAGCGATCGAATATTTTGCGGATCGAGTTTAGGGTCTTCGACCACGGAACGGGCAACGAGGCCACCCATCGAATGCGTGACCAGGTCGATTTTCACGCTCGGGTGCCGCTGATGGAGGCTCTTGAGTTCTGAGGACAGTTGTTTCGCGGATTCAATCACACGCTGGTCGTTCGGGTAGGCGAACGCAACACAAAGCAAGTTCGCGTCGGTCACCGCTTCGACCAGACCGCTCAATGCGCTGGGGGCCGACTGAAAACCATGCACGACGACGACCAGCGTGGTCTGCTCGCCGAGCTTCGATTCGACACCCGGTTGCCAGCGCAGGCCATATTTGTCCGGTGCCGACCCTGGCCAACGTCGCGTTAGCAGTCGTTGGAGTTTCTTTTCAATCTCTTGACGTCTCTGATCGATGTGACGACGATCCAATGTGATTTCCAGTTGGCGAATATTGGATTTGGGATCGGTCACTTGGCGCATGTGCAGGTCCGGACGGAGCAAGACGTTGCATGCCGCCAGCGTGAGACGGCTGCTCGATTTGGACAGATCGAGAGACCCGCGGGGCAGGTGCCCGTCCAGCGCGCCCGCATCCAGTCGGGCTGCCTCGGCCACGGATTGAATCAGTGTGCGCCAGGCAATTCGACCATCGTGCAACGTCAGCGTGATGCGCGTCGTCAACTCTTCATCATCGCGGGTCACCTGCACATCATCCTTCGACAGAGTCATGGGACCCGCCTCAACGATTGGCTGGGAAATCCCAGCATTCCAAACCAGGACCAACAGGGCTACAAGGACTGTTCGACTCATCTTGAAACCTCCGATCATCATTCGACGGCCGCCTAACGTCTCTCGACTGTCAGTATTCTTGTGTCACCTCGTTTCACATCAAGTTCAATTCGAGGTCCGACACCGAGCGTGCGGCCTGTTATGAGATCGCGGATCGGCTGGTCCGATCCGGAATCGAATCGTAACGGCCCATCCGTCGCCGCGTGCAGAATCACGAATGGTCCGTTGGCATACACGTTGCAGTCGGTTGGAGTGTAGAGATGGACTCCGGCTCGACGAGCGGCCAGGCGCAAGAGATCCGACGTCAATCCGGGTGGGCCGACAAACAGATTTGCGCGATCGCCGGTGCTCCGCAAGGCAATGGCAGCTGATCCGTCAGAATACTTCGCCAGCACTTCGTCTCCCTCGGCATCTCCGGCCGCGAAAAGCGGAGTGACCTGGCGATCGATGGATGGCACGTTCAGCAACCGCGTTCTCCCGGCGGACGTAGTTGGTTCCGCAATCGCAACCGGGAGGGTGACCGGTCGCAACCGGAACCCGGTCAACTGCTGCATGCTCGAGACACTCACACGGTCGCCGTCGAAGTACCCTGGTGCGTAACTCCAGACACACAGGCTACCGTCCGTCACTCGGTGAAGGCGAGTTCGCTGTTCGGCTGTCAGGCACCAGGCGTTCAGGAAGACGAACAGTTTTGCCTTGACCTTTCCTGCTAGAACATCATCGAGCAGATATTGTCCGTAGGGCGCGCCGACCCGAGCCAATGCACGGCGCGCTTCATAAACAGAGGGCCGAGTGACAGTATCCCCGCCGGCCGCGACGCGCAGCATGGATCGTTGATCCACGACCGCGGCGATCTCGGGTCGAAAGACCATGGGACGTTTTAGCAGCCGGTCATCCAAGGTGCGCAGGTCCGTCATCACATCCCACAATCGACGATCCTGAAACCACCCACTCGACCCAAGATCCATCCACCACGTCCCGAACCCGCGAACCGCGCATTGACCCGTATTGCGCAAGAGCAGTTGTCGAGACGCCTCGAGAGTATCGACCCCCGACTGCCAACCCGGAAAACGTCCTGTGGCCAGGTAGGTTCGTGTATCATCCTCAAACAACCACATCTTGCCGGCCAACGCGACGCTCTCGGCCGCCGTCATCGCAGGTCCACTTTCGCCGATCCCACGATCAAAATAGGAGATTGGCGAGCAAAGGAGATCGATATCAGGGCTGTCGAGGACCCTTCTGAGAGCGTAGTGGCCCGACGTGGCCGGCCCGTTTCGAATGGCGCCGAATTCGAAGACGTAGCCATAAAAGAACACGACCAGTTTCCGACCCTCGGTCGCTCGCCTCACCGTCGCGGCAAACCGGCAAACGCACTCGGCCATCATCTGCTGTTGGAAGTCCGCAAAATCGATCAGCGACTGTTCGGTGGCGGGATCGCGAAACGTGCCCGCGGGCGCCGCATGTCGGGCGCCGGCCGACGGGACCGCCACCTTCGCCAGAGTTGCGTCCGCATTGTGCCATGCCGACTTCAAATCAGCGTCCGTCGGATACCGTGCCGACAACCACTTCTGCCAGGCGATCCTCGAGGCGGGGGAATACCCGTTCACCGGCGTGCCCCAGGTTTGCTCGTAGAACCATTCGCCCGTGTTTTGCCCACAGGGATGATACCCGGCCATGTGTGGTCCGAACTTCCGCTCGAGATGAAGCACCAGGTCTCTCAATCGTCGCGAGGCATCGTCCCGATACGTGGGCGACGCCACGACAACATTTGGATGTTGTGGCGTGCCGCTATCCCACTGCATGACGCAATCTTCGTGGGCGCGTCTCCACCACACTGGCGGCGTCATGCCGATACGCGGCAGGAGCAACGCCCGAGGATTGGCATCCAAAGCGGTTTGGCACCGGCGATCAACGGACTCCCAGTCGACATCGGCGCTCGTTTCGGGCCAGGGTAGGGGGACCGGAAAACTCACGATGTCGACGCCAACCTCCGCAGCCATTCGGATTTGAGGTTCAAAACAATCAGGACCACCCAGGAACGTAAACTTCTTGCCCGGCCGGTAGAACGCGACCGTTAACCTCCGCGTCGGCGTGGCGCGCGCCCGGAAACTCACTCGGTAGCGTCTTCCCTTCTTCAGTGTCAGATTGGGCCGGGCGTAGATGTGGAAGTCGGGCCAGTCGCCCTCGGCTGGCGGATTCAATTCGATGTGCAACCCGGGCGAATGTTCGTAGCCGGAGTCGCCTCCCACGTCAACTCGGCCCACCGTGTTCTGCGCGCCGGGAGGCCACATAGACCAACGCTCTTGCCACGGTCCTTCTTTGTCGGAAAAGCGATCCTCGGCAAGCACCGGTCGATTGCCATCCAGGCGCGTCACCCGAATATTGTCTAACTCGACGGCGCCTGCCTGGTCTCCGAAGCGAAAGTGCATGGTGGCCTCGCGCGTCGCATCCTGCTTCGCCACAAATTCGAACATGACCTCTTGCCAATTCGGCTCGATCCTTAGAGGTCGAGTACCCGGTCCTCCCCAGAAAATCCGGGCGCGAACCGGGCGACCGTCGATAACCAGTTGCGGCACACCCTGGGGACTTTGGACCCGAGCCGTGTCAATTCCCCAGGCTGAACGGGTTTCCACGGCTACGAGAACCAGCAGCGCCGCGGCACTCGAGCACAACGATAGGGCCGCTTTTCGAAAGGTGATCTTCACGTTACGCCTCTGCTTTAATGGACGACGCGTACGGCGATTCAGCGGCCGGTTGCTTTTCCGCCGGCCTGCATCCGGGATCTGACATTCAATATCCAATAATCGGAGAGGCATGTCCAAGGGGAGTTGGACGATCGTGAGTTTTTCGAGAGCCGGCCCGTGAGCCGTGTCCTCAGCGCCAGGGTGCAGGAACGAGCTTCCGTAGCGGTTGGGCTGAGCAAGGTGTTCACTGGAG
>CAYNDU010000032.1:0-19653 GCA_964395615.1 uncultured Pirellulaceae bacterium
CGACCCGAGATCGGCTTGAGCGTGACACATTGTTCTGTCTTTGTTTTAGGGCCACCCCCGTCGGGGTTTCGGCTGGTTCCTCTTCACCCACCCAGGGTTGCGCGACGTTCGCCAGGCTCACGTCGCTCCACCCTAGGCTGTCTTAAGGGCGTCCCTTCGGGACTAAAACATCGGCATTCTGTCGAGGAAGTGACGGCGCGGGGTCAAACCTGCTTTTCGTGTTTTTTCCCGTTCGGAGTTGCTCTGCAACCATGTGGTGGAGTCGCTGTGTTGTTTGCGGTGTCCGGCCGTTTATTGGAATAGGAGCTTGGCGATGAGGGCGTGACTCAGGTGGCCACGCGCGCAGTAGAAAGTTGTTTCGGGTTTTGAAGAATTCTGAACGCTTGTGCGTGTGGCGGGCGGGGGATACGTGCAATGATGCCACGCGACAGGGCACGCCCCGGACGGGGCGTCCGTTTTTAGCCAGGGGTAAGGGCGTCGCGAATGCGACGCACGCAGCCCCTGGTTGCCGTTGTCTACGTGCGCATCGCCCTGTAATGGGCGATAGTAGGATTGGCTGCGCGAGCGCGGTTCATTTCCAAAGATTTGTTCATCGCTTTGTCACCAAAGCGGCTGACGCCCCGTGACGAAACACGCCCTTGTTCAGTGCCAACGGCACGTTCCCATGTCAGCCCGGGGTGGAGCGACGTGAGTGCAACGAACGTCGCGCAACCCTGGGTCCCGGCCCCGCCAAAGGCCCAAGAGCCCCGAGGGGGCGGCCCGAATCAGGGCGCGCCGTTTTCAAAGGGCCGGCGCGGGGGGGCCGGCGCGGGGTCAAACCCGTTTTTCGGTTTCTTCCCGTTCGGAGTTGCTCTGCAACCATGTGGTGGCGTCGCCGTGTTGTTTGCGGTGTCCGGCCGTTGAGAGGCACACAGTTCAAGAGACCACGCCGACCGGCAGGGTGCAGACGCGTCTTGACCGATCCGCTGTTGGATCGGTTTCCGCTCGGATGCCTCTTGTCTGCCGAACGCACCGCTGGTTGAGAAGTGGATTGGTTCGAAGACCGATCGCTATTCTCCCGATTCCAACACGCTGTCATCAAGAACGAGATCTCCTCCGAATCGAATGACCTGCCCGCGGTTCGTCGCCAACTCGAGAGTGTTTTCGCCGTACATAATGCGACACGGTCGTCCGGCCAGCGATCGGATTCGAGCGCTCGTCAGACGCCCTTCTTGCCACGCAACGTCAACCTCAAAGCCGCCGCGTGCGCGAAGACCGGTCACAAAACCTGCCGGCCACGCGGTGGGCAGTGCGGGCAATAACCGTATCCGGCCGCCTTGGCTTTGCACCAGCATTTCCGCGATTCCGGCGGTTCCACCGAAGTTTCCCTCGATCTGGAACAGACGTCCGGGCCAGCAGGAGTCCATCAGGTTAGGAAACGTGTTCTTGCCGAGAAGGCGTTGGAGATAGTCGTTCGCGTGTTCACCATCCCCCAGCCGAGCGTAGAAATTCGTCTTCCACGCGTTGCTCCAGCCTACGTCACCACCTGCCCCACGTCGTTCAAGCGTCTTGCGAGCGGCTTCGAACAACTCGGGGTCCTCGGCCGTGATGAGTGCAAAAGGATGGAGGCCCAATAGATGCGAGACATGCCGATGATGCGGATCCCGTTCCTTGTAATCCTCGATCCACTCCTGAATCGTTCCGTTCTCACCGATCATCAGTGGCGGCAATTTGTCCAGGGCTGTCTTCAGATCTTCGCGAAACGTCTGATCGATATCTAGTTCCGCAGCACCACGGATAACGGCTTGGAACAGAACGCGAACGAGGGTTGTGTGATAGGTCGAACCGCGTGTGATCCGAACCGAACGGTCCGTTCCAGGATGGACATATTGGTTCTCCGGTGACGTGGACGGGACGATCACAAGTCGATGGTCCTGATCTTCAACCATGGTGTCCAGCATGAACTGAGCTGCCCCTTTCAGAATGGGATAGGCGCGCTCACGTAAGAAAGTCTCATCCTGAGTGAACTCGTAATGCCGCCAAAGCGTCATTGCCATCCAGGCTCCGGCCAACGGGTCGAGATACCCGTTCTCGAACTGGGATCGCAATGTCGATCCCACCGGCGTGCTCCTGCCGAACGGATTGCTGCAATGGAACGCTACCCACCCGTCGGCATCGTACAACGTTCTTGCCGAGCGACGGCCGCTTTCTGTCATGCACTCGAACCAGTCGGTGAACGGGTCAAGGGTCTCCGGCAGGTTACACAGATCGGCCGGCCAGTAGTTCATTTGCATGTTGATGTTCAGATGGTAGTCGGCCTCCCACGCCGCCCACATTTGATCACTCCAGATTCCCTGCAGGCCGGCTGGGAGCCGGCCCGGTCGGCGCGAACAGCTCATTAACAAGTATCTCTCCTTCAAGCACGAGTTGCTGGATGTCGCGGAAGATCGCTGGAGAGTGGTCGGGATATACGTCCATCGGTTGACCGGCCCATAGGCTTCCCTCGTTCAGTGACAGTCGTTCAACGGGCACCGAGCCAAACACCATGGCGCCGAGCCGACCGTTTCCCAGCGGCAAGGCCTCGGTCCACTTCTTTGCCGGCTGTCGAAACCAGATCGACCTTTCAGGCGACCGCATCTCCAGGTAACGCCTGGCGATCGTCTCACCGAGCCAGACGATCCCGCGGGTATCAATTACCAGCTTCTTTTCTTGTTCGGGAAGATCGAAGGCCTTGATGAAGATCAGGTTCCGGTCGGACTCGACGGTCGATTCCAATTCGGCCGTCACGTCGATGTTGTTGACACTTTCGTCATCCGTCGGAGGCTGCTGGCTGACGAACCAGTTGAGCTCGGGAAGATCCAGATCCCTTCGAATCTGAGTCACCAGGGACATCATCCGTTCCGGCGCGCCTTTTCGGAACGGGCTCCAGGACATGTCGTTTTCGCCAAGATGGTAGAAGATACCGGCCAGTTCCACTTCGTGGCCCTTGCGTTTCAGTTCCTGAATCGATTCCCGAATGAACGTTAGAAAGGCTGGGTAGAGGTTGCGCGACTTGGCCTCGCTGCCTTCCGGCGTCCAATCGATGATTTGCGAGCCGCTGTGAGTAAACTTGGCAATCGCAAAATTCTTGACGCCGCCAGCCCGGAGGGTCTCTCCGAAGCTCAGCTCGGGCCCGAACGTGTCGTAGAGTCCGGCGGGGCCAAGCGGCTCCCACCCGTTGGACACCTTGTAGTTTCCCCCCAGGCTATACCTGTAGGCGATCGTCGGGTCGTCCTTCGACAGCGTTTCCTTACCCGGCAGCGTCGCTAGTTCCTTGACAAAAGCCCGTTCGCCCTCCATGTTGCGGTGGCCGGCGAGAACGAACAGTTTCACGCGAGAACCACTGGCGTAAGGCCAGTCCTTGAGGGGACGCATGACGGTCCGTGCCCTGCCGATGTTTCGTAGATAGGCGTTGGCGTAGCACACCCCGTGCTCAAGCTGTCCAATCGTTCCGTAGTGGTAGTGCAGGCCCACGCCTCGGCCGATCTCTACACCCACGTGTGAGGTGCGGACGTAATCGGCGAACCGATCGTTTTCTACAACGTCCCTTTGGCCAAGGCTGATGGCGTACATGCGGGGGCGAAGGTCCATGCCCCAGATCGTCTTCGTACACAACTCGCCGATGTAAAAGCGAAGATCCGGAGCATTCAGATCACGCCGCCAACTTGCCAGAAAGTTCCGGAGGTTCTGTCCGTAGTTGGGCATGTAGTCCTTGTTGAACATGTCGTTCTCGCCCTGGTGCCACATGAATCCCTCCAGGCGGTACTTGATCCCCTGTTTTTCCAGGTCTGCCAGCGCATTGCGAATCCAGTTGAGCGCTAGCGGGTACATCTTGAAACCCTTGGGGTCGTCTGGATTCCAATCGCCGCCAAGGTGGGTGCCGCCGGCAGCGACTTTGATAATCGCAATTGGGGCCTTAATATTCCTCGTTACCTCTCGGGCAAAACTCAATTCGGGACCCACGATGTTGTTTACCGGCTGAAGATCAACCCAACCGTCCGACGTGGTCTTGTTCTCTCGACCAATGCAATAAGAGAAACGAACATCGGTCTGGGGCGCCTCGAGACCATCAAATGGTGGGAACCGGTGGATGTCCTCGACGTGCGAGTCCGAGCCGACCATGTTGGATTGGCCGGCGAAGACAAACACACGGACCGTTGTCGTGTCTTCCAGGGCGGGCAGCGAACGCGCCGTGCCGACAAACAGGCAGAAAACAAGCAGAGATAGTATGCGAGTCATGAGGGTTATCCTCGGTGGCGTGGTTCGACATGTGGGAAGCAAGAAAACAACCAGTCATCCTCGACGCCGGCGTACCGGATCACGGCCTTCGGCCGCGAACACTCACCGGTTGTTCACACGAGTCAATTCAAAACGATCGACATAAACGGCTTCAATGGCCGACTTGCCGCCTTCCTTCGTGAACTGTCCGGGTCCGACCCACAGGTACTGACCGGCCTCCGGCGTCCATGTGGCGACATCGTACCACTGGTACCCGTTCTGGACGTCAGCCGTGTTCGGCTGAATCTGCCCCCAGCTCTTCTTCCGGGTCATATCATACACGCCTGCCCAAAAAGCATTTCCTTTGCGCTCGCTCTTTACCACGCGCAATCGAACACGCAGTCGGTACTCGGCGTTACGATCAAACACCAACGGATTGACATGCCATTGAAGGCACCATTCGAAGTGCGAGTTGTACAACTTGATCGCGGAGCCATCTTCGGCATCGTCGTCGACCACGCGCTCACCCCACTCACCGGGACGCCCGAAGCGCATCATTCGGTCTTCCACGATCAGGCGACCGGCGCGGTGGCCGTCGGTCGGCGCGGGACGGGCTGGCGGGCAGTCCTCGAGTTGTTTGCGCAGGCCAGCCAGGAATTCGGAGTGCCGAGCATGGCTTTCCGAAATATGGGTGATTCCACCTTCCGCGATCCTGGCCAGAAACTCGCGCACCAGCGCGGCATATTCCGGTGTGATGCCGACCGGAGTCAGCACGCCATCACGATCTTCGAGCGCAATCGTCGCGGTGGGCCACCGATTGATCCGAGCGTAAATAACCGGCAGTGCGCTCATTCGTACATGGTAACTGAACACGGGATCGTCCTTAACCAACGCTTCTGCCTCGGTCCAATTCTTGGCGGCCCGATCGAAGAACGCATCGGTATAATACGGAGTCGTTGGTGGGTACCAGATTCGGAGCACGTTGTCGTCGGGCTTAACAAGATTCTGTAGCGCATCGAAGTACTGCCTTATCGGTTTGGCGGCCGGGCCGTAGTATCCCCGGAAGAAATCCGCGTAGAGTTGTTCAACATCCTGTTCCGGATTCCAGAGTAGCTTGGCCAGAATCCACGCCCGCAACTCGGCGAATTCTGCGTGCGGAGCCTGATAGGCGCCCTGTTCGAACAAGCCGACGACATGATGGTCGCGAAAGAACTGCACGTTTCCTTGCAGGCAGCCAAAGTTCGGGTGCGGGCTGACATAATGTCCGAAATTGGTCGTGTAGTCCCACACATAGAGTTTGTCGGTAATGGCCGACCACCCTTTGATATCCTCGACGAATCGTCGGTTCTGTTCGTAGCTGCTTACATCCAAGGGCTTGGAGAAGTCGCATTCGATCGTGCAGAGCCGAGGGACCACGTTGTGTCTGGGCTTCAATGTCTTGGGAGGATGACGCGTATATTGATAGGCGAGCGTCTCAATCCAAACGTCGGGGAACTCTTTCTCGACGGCTTCAGCTACCTGATTCACAAAGTGGATCATGGTGCCGGACGGCGAGCCTTCGCGTTCGTCGATCGCTCGGCAATTTGAGCACTGGCACCATCCCCCCCAGTCATTCTGGCTGACGCTGAACAGCCTGGCTTGAGGATCCTGGCGAATCCTGTCCAGCACTCGCTCGGTAACGATCCGTACGACGTCCGCGTTGGTCAAGCAGAGCTGGGCACGTTCGGTCGTCCGTTTTCCGTTCACCTCGCTATAGTATTCCGGGTGCTCGGCAAAGAACTCGCTCGGGGGCATCAGCGGGTAGAAAGTGTGGACGAACAAACCCGCGCCGAAACGGATCTTACCGCCGTGCTTTTCCTTCAGTTCCGGCCGATTTCCGTTTACCTTGCACCGGGCCGCAAAATCTCCGTCAAACATTCCCCACCAAAAGGGCTCACGCATTGTAAAGGCAGGGACCTGTGTTTCATCAAGAAGCGGAATCGTCCACGAATCGAGCTTGGGAATGACCTTGAAATCCCGGGTGTACCAGCGACACCCGCCATATTTCTCCAGCAACTCGTACACCCCGTACAACGTCCCGCGGACCGGACTGCCGATGACCAAGAGATGTTTGGACCGAGTCACGAGGCGGAATCCATCATCCCCAAGTGCGTCGAGGTCAGGGGCCTGGCCGAGCACGGTTTCCGTGTACCGGGTTGCACCCAGGAGGATTGCGTTGGAAGGCAGACGTTGATCGTCGGTGGTGATCGGTAATCGGGCGCCGGTCAACTCCTTGGTCAACCGCTGGAGTTCTTCAGCCGCATAGATCTGAGAGGACGATGCGTCGGCGGGCCGGACAATTGTGTACGGGCTCACGGCATCACGAACGAGGAGCAGGCCGTCTTCATCCGCACGTGCCGGGGACACGGCTGACAGCAGGACGGACACAAATGCAAGGCACTGATGCAACATGGGGTTCTCTTTCCTTCGGGCGATCGCTTCGTGCAAGATTGACAATTGTCATACCGAGAACAGAGGTTCCTGAAACTCTCCTCATCGTTCAAACCAACGTCGATTACCTGTGGCCCAATGTCTTTTCGAACGTCGCTCGATCGGCATCGCCCAGTACCTCGCCTCCGTGGTCCCGCAACAGGAGCCACACTTTACGATGGAGTTCGGCGACGATGGCGTGCTGCCGTCCGTATTGTGGCGAGGAATCGGGAAAGCGCTCGCGCAAGGCGATGGCTCGGGCGCGGGCCGAGCCACGGTCATCTTCGGCCCAAAGCTTGTTGTACAGTTTCTGTAATTGGCGTATGCCTTTGGCGCTGATCCCGCTTTCATAGAGTCGCGAGGGAAGTGGAATGTTGTAGCGCGAGCGTGCAGCATCAAGCCGAACGACCAGTTGTACACCGATCGGTTCATCCTGCCAGTCCGCTCCGGCAACCCACCCTGTTCTGCCGGCTTCGTAGGCTCCCGCATCGGGAGCTTCGCCGTTGTACGGCTCCGTGATGCCTGAGACCTTGCTTCCAACGTCGATCAGCGGCGAGCCGGGTGCGGGACGAAGATCGAACGTGCCGTTTGCCAGGGACTCAGGCGTAGCGTCAATGAACACACCCGAAAGATCATGAGGCAGTACGACGTTGTGCGAGACCTGGTCGCCTTCCGGTATCGTTGTGCCGCCACGATCTGCGATCAGATACGCAGCATTGTTAAACACTCGCGTATCGACGTTCTGGACGGCCAATGTGGGCTGTCGCGTCCACCATTTCTTCGGTTCCGCTCGCTTCGGAATCACCATCGAAGCCGTAGCGGCATCATCTTCGGGGTCGACGAGTATCGTGTTGTGGTAGACGCTGTTGAAGTTGCCCTTGACGATCATCCCACGCCGGCAGTTCCAAACGACATTGTGGTGAAAGGTGAGATGACGCGTTTGGTCGTCGCCGCGCATGCCGAGTTCCGAGCTGTCGTGTACCCAATTATGATGAGCCACACTGCGTGCGGCCCGTGCTCCTCCGGTGTGGATGGCGGCGATGTCACGGCAAGCTCGACCGGTACCGAACACATGATTGTACTCGATGGTATTCGACCGGCCGCTGTAATAGATGCCGATGTTGCCGACGCCGTAGATGGAGCAGTGGCTGACGACGTTTTCATTATCACGTTCGGCTGACCCGTGAAGAGCGAGTCCGGCGTGCGAGAAGTTGCCGCCCCAATTGACATCGTGCACGATACAATTCTCGACGCGGCAATGACTTCCGCGCACGACCAATCCACCCAGGTTGCTGAGTGCAAGGCTCGTGTTGCGTACTATGTTGTAGTCACCGGCGACAAGTGTCGCCGGTTCGGATTTGCGACGACCGTCTGGTGTGCGCTCTTCAAATCGACGCGAGTAGACAGGGAAACGCAACCGGCATTGATCAACAACACAATGGTTGCACTCGTCGAGCCGTAACGTGGCGCCAAAGAAATGAAAACCGATGATCTGAATGTTGTTGCATCTGAAAGCGTCGAACGCGTAGGTGCGCCGCTTGATGGTCACTCGGTGCTCGGCGGGACTTCGGCCGTCCGCACACCAAAGATAGAGCGTGCCGCTGTCGGCGTCAAAGTGCCATTCGGTCGGTGTGTCGAGCGCTTCTAGCTTTCCAGACAAGTAGAAACAGTCGTCGGCCCACGACGGTCCGCTGGACGATCCGTCGCCCAGACGTTCGTTGAGCTCGTATGTGAACTGTTCGCTGCCTTTGGAATGAACGGTGACGTCTCGCGTCCATGTCTTGTACTGGTGTCCGACATTGAGTGTGGCCAGTGCGCCGGTCCAATCGATGCCCGTTTTCGCGAGCCCTTCGCAGATCAGGTGATCCTTTTGCGACCCGTGATCGGATCGTGCCCACTTTGTACGATCCCAGATCTCCTCAAATCGACAATTGGGCCAGCGCGCCTCGATTTGCATCAACCCATCGACGAAAAGCTGTTCGACCGGACCAACCACTGACGTTGAGTAAATTGCACCTCGATGACGCGTCCACCGCCCGGTGACCAGGTCCGTTCCGTCAAGAATCACGCGCTCGCCCGCATCCGCGATGAACCGAAGAGGCTTACCCTCAGAACCGCCGCGCCGGATCGAGACCGCTTCCCGGTAGGTGCCGCCACGCACCGTGCACGTATCACCCGGACTCATCGTGTCCGCCGCCCGTTGAACCGTGCGATACGGTCGATCTCGACTGCCTGAGTTCGAGTCGTTGCCCGCGGGGGCAACCCAGCAGTCCGCTGCCAACGCTCCCATAGGACCGATCCAACAGACCGCTAGTGCCAGTGCCGCCAGCCGCGAAGCGATGCGCCTGTTCATGGTGTGTCCCTTATCAGGGCTGCCCCGCTGATCGGTGTCGCGCCGGCCGTCATCAGCGATTTCCGCCGTCCGCACCGAGACAAATCAAGTGGTTGAGCGTTCGAATGTACATGCGACCGTTGGCGATCGCCGGAGTCGAATCCGATGTCTCGGGCAACGCGTTTCGTGAGAGGATTTTGAATTCCGGACCCGCTGGGATCACGATCACCTGGCCACTGCGCGCAACCAGATAGATCAGCCCATTGACGGACACCGGCGAGGCATAGAATTTCGCGTCCAGATCTTCCTGCCAGACCTGCTTGCCTGTTGCCGATACCACGCATGTCATTACGCCGGCGTCGCTCACAATGTACAAGTATTCGTCGATCGCGATCGGCGTCGGGACGTACGGCAGATCGCGATCCAGTTTCCAGGCCAGGGTAGATGCACTTCCTGATTGACGGTTGCCAGGGAGTATCGCGGCCGACTCCCGCCCAGCGCCTCCGGCACCGGCCGTCGCGAATATCACGCGACCTGCCACGACCGGAGATGCAACGCTTTTGAGCGTAAACAGCTTGTCGCTTTCCCATTTCTTCTCGCCGGTGAACGGGTCGACACCTGTCATTCCATTCGCCTCGTTGACAAAGACCACTTCCGGACTGCCGCCACGAGGTTGGTAGACTGCCGGCGTAATGTAGGAGGCCATCTTGCTGTTGCGATTGATCTGCCAGACGGTCTTTCCCGACTTTCCATCCAGCCCCGCAAGGAAACTGGTTTCCCGATTGTCGTTGCCGACGATCATCAGTCCATTCAAGGCGATGGGGGAGGCACCTGCACCGTGTACTGCCTTGAACTCTCCCATCTCGCGCCGCCAGAGCATCTTGCCCTCGTGATCCATGCTAAGCGCGACGAACTGATCGCCAGACACCCAGTTCACGTACAAACGCTCGGCGTCGACGGCCGGCGTGGAGGCCGCAAAGCTATTCAGCCGGTTTTGCCGATACGCACTGAACGGAAGCTCGTTCGACCAGAGTATCTTGCCCGACCGAGCATCGAGGCAGACCACTTCGCGCTGCTTGTCGGCGTCGTGTGTGCAGGTCAGGAAGATACGGTCTCCCCAGAGTACGGGCGACGAGTGTCCGGGCCCGGGCAGTTCGACGATCCACCGGTAATCCGTATCGGAAAACGAGATCGGTATCGACTCGCCGTGTCCGATGCCCGCCCCGTCGGGCCCGCGGAATCGAGTCCATTCCTGACCGTCGAGTGTTCGAAAATGACAGAGGCTCACTGCCAGGCATACCACGCACCATGCCGATCGCGTACGCATCATCTCATGCTCCCTTTCGCAGCCAGAGCGCTATTCAGTTGTGTCGGAGTGGACCTCGCCGCAACGAGATCTGTGGTGATATTGTACCCCCCGATCATTGGCTCGTCGAATGGCACAACGGCCAAATCTGCTTCCCGCATGCGACCACATGTGTTACCGGGAAGGTCCGTGCCAGGTACCGGAAAAAGCGGGTGACATTCTGTTAGACTGTAAGACATTGCGGACCAGTACGGTCGCGCATGGGGTGTGGACCGTTTGCCACGACGCGTCATTCGTTCCGACACGAGGGATTGGTTCGAGTCAATCCGATAAGCATTGAGACAATTTCAATGAGGAATTCCTTGCCCTCAAGCGCTACGGACTCGTTGATGGTCGTTTTCGCGACCGGCACATCAAGGCAAGCGGCACACTCCAGTGCCGATCCACGGGCCGTGTCGAAAGAGAGGAAACGGTCTGCCGATGTATACTTGTCATTTCCTTCCGCACTGTTCTGCTGAATCGACGTTTCTGCTGAATCGACGTTGACACTCGATCTGAAGGGTTGTGAAACGCTATGAGTAACCACGGTGAAGGACGCTGGCTGTTGAATCGGGCGATGGTGGTCGTCGCTACCTTCTGGTTGTTGAATGCGCCGGCCTTTGGGCAAGACGACACCATTGTGTTCGAGTCGAATGTTATGATCCCCATGCGCGATGGGACCCATTTGGCAGCGAATATCTTTCGCCCGAAAGGCGATGGCGCATTCCCGACGATTCTCTCGCGAACACCGTATGGCAAGGGGGCCAAGAATCATGGCATGGGCCGGCTATATGCCCGCCAAGGATATGCAATGGTCCTTCAGGATTGTCGGGGACGCGGTGATTCCGAGGGCCTGTGGGATCCTTTTCGTTATGATGCCGACGACGGATTCGACACGCAGCAGTGGGTCGGACAGCAACCATGGTGCAACGGCAAGATCGGGACGGCCGGCGGTTCGTATGTCGGATGGACACAGTGGGCATCGGCGCCGAAAGGGAGCCCTTACGTTAAGGCCATGGCACCGGTCGTGCCGTTTTGCGAGGCCTACGACGACGCCTACTATGGCGGCGCCTTTCAACTTGCACTCATGATGAATTGGGGCGCCGGAGTTGGCGGCGCTCGACCGGCGCCGGACAGAATCGCCGAGGCCTTTCGCTTTCTTCCGCTGAATCGGTACGACGATCAATTGGACAAGGAAGTGTTCTATCTTGAAGACTGGGTCCGGCACTCTGTCTACGATGACTATTGGAAACTACGTGGAATGGGCCGCCAGGCGTTCAAGGATATCAAGGTTCCCGTGCTTAACATTGGCGGCTGGTACGATATCTTTTCAAAGACCACGTTGGACATGGTTGTTCGTGTTCGGAGCGAGTCGAGCGATCGTGCCGTCCGGAGGAATCAATTCGCGGTCATGGGACCTTGGACCCACGGTGTCGGAAGTAGAAAGGTCGGCGCGCTCGATTTCGGTGAATCAGCCAATCTCAACATCGGGGAACTGCAAATGAAGTGGTTTGATTATTGGCTGAGAGGCAAGGAAACGGGTGTCCAGAATTGGCCGGCGTTTCAGATCTTTGTCATGGGCGAGAACCAATGGCGTGGCGAAAGCGAATGGCCCCTGGCCAGAACGCAGTACACGCCGTACTACCTGATGAGCAAGGGCCATGCCGCGAAGATCAACGGCGACGGCCTGTTGAGCCGCACCGAGCCGGGTCATTCGGAGAACGATCGTTTTGTCTACGATCCGAACGATCCGGCGCCTACCGTTGGCGGCAATAACCTGGGGGGAGCGCCGGCCGGACCGTACGATCAAACGGCCGTAGAGCAACGTCCGGACGTGATGGTTTACAGTTCCGCCCCACTCACTCAGCCCCTGGAAGTTACGGGGCCCGTAAAGATGGTGCTCTTTGCTTCGAGTTCAGCCAAGGATACCGATTTCACGGCGAAACTGGTTGACGTCCATCCGGACGGCAAGGCCTACAATTTGTGTGACGGCATCCTGCGCGGCCGATGGAGACATTCCCACTCCCGCCCCGATCCGATCGAACCGGGCAAGGTTCATCGTTACGAGATTGACCTGTGGGTGACAAGCAACCTCTTTCGCCCAGGGCATCGAATTCGGGTCGAGATATCCAGCAGCAACTTTCCGCGATTCGACAGGAACCCGAACTCCGGCCTTCCCTTCGGCACGGACACGAAACTGCTCACCGCCACACAGTCAATTTTTCACGATGCCGACCACGCGTCACACATTCTTCTGCCGGTCATTCCACGCTGAACTGTGTCCCACGACACAGCTGTCCCTCGCTGACGGAGACTGCTGATCCGGCCTCATTTTCCCAATATAATGGGTGCCGCATAATGGGGGCCGCCTCGACATTCATCACCGCGCTCGAATCGTTCTGTGCGAAGAAACCAGGAGATGTTCCATGCCATTGAAAATCGAATGCTGGTGCTCACGTTGCTTCATCCACGCGGCCTTCGCCTGGTTGCTGACCTGGGCCCTGGCCCACTCGGTCTTGTCCGCTGAGTTGGCGCCGCCCGCCGTGTCGCCCGCAACGGCCTGTCCGACGGCCAATGGATTCCATGGGATCTGGTACTCCAACCAGCGGCAAAAGGATGAATATGTCTACAAGTACAGTGGCGGACTCGGCACCTATTGCGCGAAGCATCGACCGTTTGCCATATACCGACCAGAGGTAAACAAGACGTTTTTTTGTTACGGTGGGACGAATACCGATCGATCAACGCTCCTGCACATGGTCTCTTACTACGACCACGAAACGGGTACCGTAGCGAGGCCGGCGATCCTGTTGGACAAGAAAACGACCGATGCTCATGACAACCCGGTTCTTGCGATCGACACCTCGGGATACATCTGGATCTTCTCGAGTTCTCACGGAACCAGTCGGCCCTCGTATATTTCTGTCAGCGATCAGCCCTATTCGATCCGATCGTTTCGCCGAGTTGTGACGACAAACTTCTCCTACCCGCAACCATTTCATTTCGCCGGTCGGGGGTTCCTCTTTCCGCAGACGATTTACAAGGGAGGTCGAGCGTTCTATTTCCAGTCCAGCCCCGACGGCATGAAGTGGTCCGAGCCGCGCTTGTTGTCACTCATCGACGCGGGCCACTATCAGGTCAGTGAGCCGGCTGGACCGGGTCGGCTGGGGAGCGCGTTGAATTACCATCCCCAGGGAAAGGGACTCAATTGGCGGACGAATCTCTACTATCTGGAGACACGCAACTTCGGCCAGACGTGGCAGAATGCTCAAGGACAACAACTGGAGCTGCCGCTGACCCGACCGGCGAACCCGGCCCTCGTGCACGATTATCAATCCGAGAAGCGAAATGTCTATCTGAAGGATCTTGCCTTTGATTCGGAACGGAACCCCATCATTCTGTTCATCACGAGTGGTGGTTGGCAGGCAGGACCCGTCAATGATCCCCGCATCTGGCAGACCGCCCGCTGGACGGGATCGGCATGGGAAATCCAGGGGACGATTCGGTCGGATAACAACTACGATATGGGCTCACTGTACATCGAACCGGACGGCACATGGCGCCTGATCGCACCGACACAAACTGGTCCGCAGCCCTACAATCCGGGCGGTGAGATAGCGATGTGGACGAGCGGCGACCGGGGCCGAACGTGGCGATTACTCAGGCAACTGACTCGCGACAGCAAGTACAACCACACGTACGTCCGCAGACCGCTGAACGCTCACCCGGATTTCTACGCGTTGTGGGCCGACGGGCACGCTCGCCAACCGTCCGACAGTCGGCTCTATTTCACGAATCGCGAAGGAGACCATGTCTGGCGCCTGCCGACGGCGATGGACGGCCCGGCCGCACAACCGGTCATCGTCTGGTAGATCGGCGTCGGGACACTTGCGATGAAGATGAGGGCGGCAAGGCTCCGTAGACGGCCGAAACCGGACAGCGGTTACGACTGGGTCTCAGAGATATCCGACCGTCGCGGGCGAGGCGCGTCGCAAACCATCTTTGTTTCAAGTCCGTTCGGTGAGACAAAGGGCTTGGTGCGGCACGAGTACGCGGTTGACAAGAGGCCCGTGCGAGCGTCCGTCATGCGGCTCGGCGCCGACGATCGGCTCGCCGTTGCAGCACCCGCTTCTTTCGTTCTCGGCGATAGCAGTAGGTTGCGTAGCGGTCGTCGAAGTAGCGTTTATTCCATTTCCAGAGCGGTTTGCGAACGGCCCAGGTTTTGGGTACATGCCGGTCGACGAGCATTGCCCAGGTGAAGGGCAGCATCGGCATTCTCTGGAAGAGCCAGCTCTTGTGATATTGGGGGATCAGTTTTTCAGCTTGGGAACTCATCCCCCGGGCGCTCCGATGGAAAAGGCACCGGTCGACCTCGAAGTGTTTACCGAACTTCAGCGTGCGCGCCATGATCAACCAGTCTTGGGCCCAAATCGATCGGCGCAGTCGAGCGCATTTGCGGATGACTTCCGTGCGGTGAATGCCGTAGAACCGGGAATTCGCGGCTGGATTCTCAAGGTACTTGACCAGGTTCTCTCGAGCGCTACCCAGAAGCGGTTCGGTCCCCGGCTCGACGAGACCGACGACATCGCCGTCACCGTCAACGAATTGCATTTGCGAAACGCTCAGCACGACATCATCGCGCGAATCGAGCACGCTGCAATTGGCCGATACGAATTCGGGCAGCCAATAGTCATCGTGAGCGGCCCACATGAAATACGGTGTCCGTGCTTGTTCCAGGACGAACCGGAAATTGGCCACGGCGCCGATGTTCCTGGGCTGACGGATGTAGCGACATCGCGGATCGTCGGAAGCGAATTGCCGGCAGATGTCTTCCGTCCGGTCATCCGAACAGTTGTCCGAAATGATCAGATCAAAATCGGCAAGTTGCTGCGCTGCCAGCGCTCGGAGCGCACGGGGCAACAAATCCTGGCCGTTGTAGACGGGCAGCCCGATGGTGACTCGAGGAACTGTCATGCCGAATCCCGAACGCAAGAGGTGTGCCCCGATTGGAAAGTGTCCTCCGCCAGGTCCGCAAATGCCTGTCTCATCGTCGGCCAATGTTGATCCCTTGGCGAGAGCATCGTCACGTCGAGTGGCCAGTTGATGGCCAGGTCGGGATCATCCCAGCGAATCCCGCAAGCCGCGTCTGCCATGTACGGTGAGGACATCTGGTAGAACACTTCAGTCTGATCGCTCAGTGTCTGCAAGCCGTGCGCACAGCCGGCAGGCAGAAACAAGGCGCAATGATTGGCGGCAGTCAATTCGACGGATACGCAATCCCCGAAGGTGGACGATCGACGTCTCAGATCGACCGCCACATCGAAGACGGCTCCGCGCGTCACTCGCACCAGTTTCGCTTCTTCGTGCGGGGAGGCCTGGTAGTGCAGGCCGCGCAGCGTTCCCCGGTGCGTGCTGACTGAGACGTTGCATTGCGTCAGTTGATGTTCGAGGCCATGTTGCGCGAATTCACGAGCGCACCAGCTGCGCGCGAAACTGCCCCGCTCGTCAACCTGCGGTTGCAGCGAGACGATGAACACACCTTCCAGATTTGTCGGTTCGAAAATCATGCGACGCGCACTTCCGGAATGGGCACAATGAACTTCCCGCCGGCAGCCCGATACTCCGTCTGTTGAGCCAGGATCTCGTCGGCAAAATTCCAGGTGAGTAGCAAGACATAGTCGGGCTGATCTTCGAGTAACTTTGCCGGATCGTAAATCTTCAGGTGAGTGCCGGGTGTGTACCGCCCTTGCTTCTCGGTGCTGCGATCAACGATATAGTCGATTGTATCGGCGCCGAGTCCGAAGTAATTGAGCAACGTGCTGCCCTTGGCCGAAGCGCCATAGGCGGCAATTCGCCGGCGATCTTTTTTCAATTCCGTCAATCGGGCGACCAGGTCGCGCCGCAGAGATTCGACTTTGGCGCGGAGCGGCGTGTAGTAACTCAACGCGTCCATGCCGGCCGTGCGCTCTGACCGGATCAACTCCCCAACCGACGGCAACGGCGCCTGCCGACTCTCTTTCCTCGCCATGGTCACTCTCAACGAACCGCCGTGGATCGGCAACTGAGTGACATCGATCATCTTCAGTTCGTGCCGGTCGGCGAGCCGGCTGAGCGCAAGAAATGAGAAGTAACACAAGTGCTCGTGATAGACCGTGTCGAATTCAATGTGCTCGACCAACTTGCCCACGTACGGAGCTTCGACCACGATGATCCCGTCGTCCTTGACCAACGAGCGAAATCCCTGCATCACTCCATGTAAATCGGCCACGTGCGCCAGCACGTTATTGGCATGAATCACGTCCGCTCGGCGCCCGGCATCGGCCAACTGAATGGCCAGTTCCTGTCCAAAGAATTCACTGACCGTGTCGACTCCCTGTTCGCGGGCCACTGCTGCAATATTGCGGGCCGGTTCAATGCCGCAGACCGGTATACTCTTGCGCACATAGTTCTTCAGCAGGTAACCGTCGTTGCTGGCCACCTCGGCTACCAGGCTGTCTGGCCCCAGCGAACGAGATTCAATCAATTGGTCCGTGAGTTGCCGGGCATGCTCCAGCATGGTTTCCGAGAACGACGAAAAGTAGGCGTAGTCTCTAAATAACTGCGCAGGCGGCACCGTCTCGGTGATCTGAACCAACGAACAGTCTGGGCAGAACACGAGGTCGAGCGGATACCGAGGTTCCTGTGCCTGCAACTGGCTCTCGTCCAATAGCGCGTTGGCCAGTGGCGTTGTGCCGAGCCAGAGAATCTGCTTCAAGCCACTTGCCTGGCATCCTCGGCAGGTGATCGTTGGGTCGGATGGAGATTCTGATCGGCGGACGAACTTAGATGATTCTTGTACCATGACACGGTCCTGGTGAGTCCCGTTTCCAGTGTGAACAGTGGTTTCCAATTCAACAGCTCGCGGGCCTTTGCGGCGCTCAGGTGCTGGTTGCGGATCTCGTGACTCGCTTGACCCAATACCACGGGTCGCAGGTCACTTTGCATCGTTGCCAAAACTTGCTCGACAAGGTCGAGCACCGTGACCTGGTTCTCGTTGGAGAAGTTGAACGCTTCGCCGGCCAGTTCCGGCCGATCAGCCATCTGCTCGGCCAGATGCATGTAGGCGGCCGCACCGTCTTCTACGTAGAAATAGTCCCGGACGAACTGGCCATCGGAGCGAATCTCCGGCCGCTCGCCCCGCAATACGCTTCGAATCGTGCCCGGGACAATCCGGTTCCAATTCAAGTCGCCACCGCCATAGAAATTGCCGCACCGAGTGATCGCGACGGGCAATCCGTATGTCTGATGGTAGGTCTGCGCGATCAGGTCGGCACACGATTTACTGACATCGTAAGGATGGCGCCCGCAAAGCGGTGTCTGCTCCGTATAGGGAAGCTGTTTCGCGTCGCCATAGGCCTTGTCCGAGGAGGCCAGCACCACTTGCTCCACCCTCGGACTGCGACGGCAGGCCTCCAGTAACCGCCAGGTGCCCGCGATGTTCGTTTCAAACGTGGACGAAGGATTCGCGTTGGCGATGCCGACGATTGTCTGAGCTGCCAGGTGGATCACCGTTCGGATTTCGAATTCGCCGAGCGCCCGCTCCATCAACGCCGAATCGCACACGTCGCCGCGTACGATCGAGACTCCGTCCAACTGGCCGCATCGCACCAGTTCGGATTGAGGAATCCAATCTCGCACCAGGCAGACGACGTCGGCGTCGGCGGCCAGCAGTCGTTTGACCAGCCAACTTCCCACCAACCCGGTTGCCCCGGTGATCAGCACACTGCGATCTCGCCAAAAGGGACGATCGAATCGAGAACTCATCAGGCACCTCCTTTTGCCCGCGCGGGCCCCGGTCGGCCGGCGACGTGATCCGGTCCTACGCTGTCTTTCTCAACTTTGGCCCAGTATACGACTCGGGGCCAGCCGATTCGGCGCTCACGCCCGGATCGTCACCCCACGTCTTCCACGGAGCCTGCCCTTCCAGCCAAAGCCGCTCCAGGTAGTGTTTGTCTCGCAGAGTGTCCATGCACTGCCAGAAATCAGCGTGCTCATAAGCGGCCAACTGCCCGTCCGCGGCCAACCGCTCGAGCGTTCCGACTTCGAGGCTCGAATCGTCACCACCCAGGTAATCGAATACTCCCGGTTCGAATACCAGGAATCCCCCGTTGATCCAGCCCTCGCCCGAGGAAGGCTTCTCGGTGAATTCCGCAACGCGTCCCTGATCCAGAAGCAACCCGCCGAAACGAGCCGGCGGCCGGACCGCCGTGACCGTGGCCAACAGCCCTTGCTGACGGTGAAACCGTAGCAAGTCATGGACGTTGACGTTGCTCAGCCCATCGCCGTACGTCACCATGAACGTCTCGCCGGCCAGCTTTGGCTGCAGTCGCTTGATTCGACCTCCGGTCAAGGTACGTGGGCCGGTGTCAATCAGGTGGACTTTCCAGTTCTCATCACGTAACTCGTCGTGTTCCACCCGGCCCGATTCGAAGTCGATCGTGATGTGCCCGCTCAGATGGTAACGGTCCAGGAAGAAGTGCTTAATCGCGTCGCCCAGATAGCCGAGTGCAATCACGAATTCGTTGAATCCGTGGTGCTGATAGTGCTTCATCAGGTGCCACATGATGGGCATCCCGCCGATTTCTACCATCGGTTTGGGACGGGCGACTGTTTCTTCCTGCAGCCGAGTGCCCAGGCCTCCTGCCAAGATCACTACACGCATCGTCGTTCCCGAATGAATGAGATTGAACGTCCTCGGGTGCCCGCTCGAACACCGGACTCCCTGCCACATGAAACCCACCGTTTGTGCATCGACGCCCCGCCCGTTTCCCAGGCGGCACCGAGCACGGCGGAGTGTAACACGCTCAGACGACGGCTCACAATGCCAGTTTCGCCCCCCTGTGGAGGTGTGTGAACGCCGCCCCATTTCGCGGCCGACGTTCTTGATCGCCTTGCGGAGTGCCTTCTGGCCCGCGGCCGAAACTCCAGTCGCTTGTGCGTCTTGGCGCCGCGGATGCCGTGGTCCTCGTACCGGCGAATGATCCGGAACCTCTCGCGCTTCGCGAGCTTGTTGATTTCCGCTTTTTTCTTGCTGCTGCTCGGGGCTGTCCTCCTGTTTGTCGGTGCTCATGCGGATGTAGCCCACCGCGGGCTTGATCTTACTTGCCATCGTCGTTGGTCCTTTCTTCTTCGGCGCGAAGCATGTTGTGATGCCATTGCCAGAGGTCGATCTCGCCCGGCGTCGCTTCGCGTATGGTGTGAATATCAACGGGTTGCTCCCGAATCCAACGAT
>CAYNDU010000033.1:0-8699 GCA_964395615.1 uncultured Pirellulaceae bacterium
CCAATTCCCAACTCATCCTCCTACCAGCCAACCCGCCACCGACCGACCACTAGCCAAACGTCGCGGAAACCACCATTGGCCAACGCCCCATTCGAAACGCGAACCCTCAAACTCGACGCTCGCCCTTCCGGCACCGTCCGGGATCGCAACCGTCATCTTCCGGACGCAGTCCAACAGGAAAACGAACAACTCAATAAGGGCCTTCGCAACGTCCGGCCGAACCTGGCCGAACCCTTCTCGGTGAATGGGCGGGAATCCGCAAATTGCAGCGAGATCGAATCGCACTGCCAGCACATGAGCGATCCTTCCCAGACGATTCGCAAGGATCTTTCCAAATCGAATCAGACAGTCATTCCGCAACGACAATCTGCCGAGCCCACTGTCGACCAGCTCCCTAGCATCGGCGACGTAGCCGATTCCATCCAAGACATCGCCGGTCCACCGAACCTGCTGACCCCAGATCCGAGCACTTGATCGGAATGTGCATACGTATCTAAGCGTCGTTGCACGTCGGCCTCAGCTCCAGGTCGTCGACCACCATCACAGCCGACTTGACAAGTGCTACGACGAAAGCAATGGACAACGTTCGTTTACCAACACTCCCTCCCTCCGCCGGCGTCAACCGCCAGACTCCGGTGTGCACAACGGAATAAGAATGGCCCTCGAGTTGATCGATCCCGCCGACCACCAACCGCCAGACTTCCTCGAACATATCGTCGGATATGGCGCCGTAGAGATGCCTTCTTCAATCTACTTGACCAGATCCTTGAAGAGAATTCGCGGCTGTAATCCGGCACATACAAGCGTTTCCGGGGACCTGGGGAAGCTGCGGTGTTTTCGCAAAATACCAAAAGCATGCCCGATACGCGGATCATAGCGGCTCGAGACCGGCCAATTGCCGTTTCGCAGGGCAGTTGAGACTAACCGTCCGCTCCGGTTTGCCGTAGACTCACAGGAGCAAGCGAGTTACCCTATTGCGGAATTCGAGCCATTTGGGCACCTCTGGCGAGGGGGCGCTGGTCCCTGAACATGGCCTTCGTCCCTATCATAAAGGCTGCGAGGACCCGAGGACTGGCGCGATTCGGCAAGCGGGCAGATCGAACGTTGACCGAGAGTGGCCGTCATCACGGCGGGACCAAGGGACCGCGAGGTACGGATGCTGGTGGACACGACGGCGATAGGGCCGACCGATGTTCGGCGGCGGCGTGTTTTTGACGGCAGTGGTCGACGGCGGCTAACGATGAATTGCAACCGTTGCGGATCGCCCCGGTGTTGGGCGGCAGGTGTGGCCAGATCATGACGCGAACGTTTTTTTCTCGCCGGGCACTCATTATTTTGTGTCTGATCTTCTTTCTCGTTCCATTCGGACTGCGCGGCGCGCGCATGTCACTCGAACGTATGGAGAACAACGTCAAGGACTGGCTCCCTGACAGTTTCGAGGAGACGAAGGAGCTGACCTGGTTCGCTCAGCACTTCGTAGGCGAGCAATCGTTCATCCTGTTGACCTGGGAAGGATGTACGGAACAGGACGAGAGTTACCAGTTGTTTGTCCAGAAGCTTCGTCGAGAAATCGCTCCGCCCGAAAGCGACCTGGCGGATGCAGGCACATTCAAACCAACGGCTGCGGAATCCGAACCAGCCGACGGGACCGACGAGGAGAAGCTGACGGGCGACCAACTCGAGGAACAGGAGCGGGCCAACAACTTGGCAAAGGCCCGCAAGATCGGCGACGAGTTGGGGCTTTACACGACCGGCGATTACCACCTCAACTGGGGTCAGTTGGACGAGAAATGGCTACGCGGTGCGGACCAGGCCTGGTACTATCTGACCCCCAACGGAGATCTGTACCGCTGGCACGGGCGTTCCAACGTACTCGGTGCCACGGGCAGAATCTTTCAACGGAATCTTCTGGGAAGACGAACGGTAACGGGCGAGTTCATCGCGACGGTTGGCCAGCCCTCGGGCAAGCACAATCGGAACGATTTTTACAACGATCCTCGGAAGCTCACGGCACGAGTCCTCAAATCGGTCACAACCGGTCCCGACGTCCTGGCGGAACTTTCCGCACCCGGTGGTCCGATGTGGCCCATCGGCGCTCAGTATTCCGAGGAGGAGCGGCAGGTCATCGCTCGCCGCCGCGCGCTTGACCGCCTCAAGGGTTCACTCTACGGCAGCGAACCGTTCGAAGACTTTGAGTGGAGATCGAGTGATCTGGCCCGGATCCTCCATGAGTCGAAACGAAAGGAATTGCCACCTGATTGGTCACCACGACTCGACGCATTCGTGAATCGGCTGGTCGAGCAGGAGTACGGCGGGCAGCGCGAGAAGTTAATGGCGGCCTCGCTCATTAACAAGGAGAGGCATTGGAAGGCCCTGTTTTCTGAAATGGGCGTCGATCCGCCAGGAATTCAAACCTGTGTGATGGTAACGCTCAGCAAGCCCGGTACCGTAGATTTGCGGCGAGTCATTGGGCGGGGATTGATGGGGAAGCCGCGTGGCAAGCTGGTCAGTCTGGCCGTGGAGTCCGGAGTCTTGCCACCGAGCAAACCGCCGATGGTCCCATTCATGGCGCACCAGGTGGCTCATGGCAAGGTCTTACGGATGGGCGGGCCCCCGGTCGACAACGTGGCGATCGACGAGGAGGGTCAGATCACGTTGGTTCGACTGGTCGGTTTTTCCGTGCTGTTGGGACTTGGCCTCTCCTATATCTGTTTTCACAGTGTCCGTGTCACGCTGATGGTCTTCATGGTGGGCGGAATCAGTGCGGTGGCCAGTCTGTCGATCGTATGGTGGTCGGGCAGTTCGGTTGATGCAATTCTCATGTCGATGCCGTCTCTGGTCTATGTGCTGGGGTTATCGGGTGCCGTACACATAGTGAACTACTATCGTGAGGCGGTACACGACCAGGGGCTCATTGGCGCCCCGGAGCGGGCATTGGCTCACGGTTGGTGGCCCTGCGCACTGGCCGCCTTCACCACAGCACTCGGTTTGCTTTCCCTCTACCAGAGCAACATCTTTCCGATTCGAAAGTTCGGTCTTTTCTCGGCCATTGGCGTAATGGCAACACTGATGTTGCTGTTCACTTACCTCCCTTCGGCCCTGCAGCTCTGGCCGCCCGGATATGAAAAACAGACCACACGCAGAGAGAGTCGTTTGAGGCAATGGGTCCATAACTTCTGGCAGGGCATCGGCAACTGGGTCGTTGATCATCACTGGCAGGTCCTCGCCGGTTCGGCGGCCGTCTTGATTGCGGTCGGATTCGGTCTGACCCGCCTTAACACTTCCATTCAACTGCTCAAACTCTTCGACGGTCACGCGAAGATCATTCGCGACTATCGCTGGCTGGAATCGAGTGTCGGCAAGATCGTTCCGATGGAGTTGATTGTCAGCGTCGACCCCAAGTACCAATATCCCACGGACGCTCAGATCGAGCAGAGACTGCCGAATTCTGATCCTGGAGAGTCGAAGCGGTTTGAGCGATACCAGTTCAATTTCCTGGAGCGAATGGAACTGGTATCTCAGATACAGAACACGGTTGAGCGTGTATTCGGCAAGGACGGCCAGAATGTCGTCGGGCGCGCCTTGTCCGCGGCGACGTTTGCGCCACCCATGCTTGATCCGTTCGATTCTCAGAGGGCCACACTCAATCGAAAACTGGAAGAGAACCGTAGCCGGATATTGCGTGAGAATTACGCGGCGGTTGAAGAGGACGGCACGGAGTTATGGCGGATCAGCGTTCGCCTGGGCGCGTTGAACGACGTCGATTACGGCCAGTTCGTATCGCAACTGAAGCGGGTCGTGGAACCGGTTTTGAATGCCTATCGGTTGCGAGACGCAATACTGGGAAGCCTGGACGAACCGCAGCAGACCGGCAAGGCGCCGAGCAGCAACTGGAACGGAAAGCGAATCGCCATTTTGGGCGCGGCCGATCCACGCCTGGCATCCGCCAAACAAACGATTAAGCCGGTGTCGAATCGTACAACGTCGGGCGCCGATGTCCTGAACCAGGACGACGAGGCACTCAGAATCGACGAAAGCTACGCTCACGTCATCGCCGACCTGCTCCGCGCCAAGGGATTTCAAGGTCTGCGCCGTGACGGGAGGACTCCGAAACGCTTTCTCGTCTGGCATGATCCGGAGAAATCGCCTCTGGGAGAGAACGCCACATCCGAACAATGGGGCAAGATGCTTGAGAAGTTCGATTGTGTTGTGCTGCTGGCCGATCACGACGACTACAAACTCGACTTCATCCGGCAACACACGAAGCAGCGTTTGATTGACGCCCGACACCACGTGTTCAATCCGGTGGTCGACCAGACGGCAAAGCAGCAGGACCGTCCAATCCGGGTCACTTACACTGGCGTCGTTCCCATCGTCTACAAGGCGCAGCGGACGCTGCTGCACAGCCTGATCAACAGTATCGGCGGCGCGTTCATCATGATCACGGCGGTGATGATGATACTGTTGAGAAACCGGCGAGGGCAGATCGTCAATCTGCCTGCCGGACTGATTTCCATGATCCCCAACATCTTTCCCGTGATCCTGATTTTCGGCGCCATGGGACACTGGGGAGTCCTCGTCGACATCGGCACGATGATGACGGCCAGTGTCGCGATGGGTGTGGCCGTGGACGACACCATCCATTTCCTGAATTGGTTTCGCAAGGCGATTCGCGAAGGGGCCGACCGAAAGGTGGCGATCAAGGAATCGTACGGACGAGTCGCCCTGGCTATGACACAAACGACCTTGATCGGGGGACTTGGTTTGTCGGTGTTTGCGTTGAGCACTTTTACACCGACGCAGCGTTTTGGCACGATGATGTTGACCCTTCTGATCGCCGCCCTGTTTGGTGACTTGATTGTTCTGCCGGCAATTCTTGCCGGCCCGCTCGGCAAATACTTCTGTCCGGAGCGAATTGAGTCGCCCGATCCAACCCGACAGCAACCGGATGAAGGGGTATCCGGAGTGGAGGAACCGCGCGTGCTCCCCCTGGATTCCGCCAAGGGTCGTGGGGTAGGGTCGAATTGTGATTCGTCAACCGAACCGATCGCACCTCCATCACGGTTCCGCGATCACCCGCACGATGGTACTGGTTTATCATAAGACTGTTCGGCACGACAGTGGCCGCCGACTGTAAACGGTCGTCGGCAGAACGACCGATCGCCGGCTGCCGAAGCAACCGGCACCGAATCTGATTTGCTCGTTGGTCAGGCGTTCAGGTCCGTCTCGGTTCGAAGAGGCCTCCGATCGCCTTTGGAACAAAAAGATGAATCTTCGGCTTGTCGCACGACTGCTCGGCATCATCGCGTTGCTTATCGGAGCGTCGATGGTATTTAGCCTGCCGTGGGCTTTCCCGGAAATCGGGTATCGGGCCGGAGATCGCCAGGTTGGCGAGCAAGTATTTGAATGGCGAGGGTTCCGGGCGCTTGTGTCGAGCATGGCGATCTGCGGACTGGTTGGGGCGGGGCTTATCCGCTGGGGGCGCACCGCCCGGGCCGACCGGATGTACCGCAAGGAAGCAATGGCGGTTGTTGGACTGAGTTGGGTCCTCGCCACGCTTCTTGGTGGGCTGCCGTTTCTTCTTTCCAGCACGCAACGCTGCTCCTCGGTTCGCTTGTCGGGCCATGGCTATCCACCCTTACTATTCGCCTATGAGGAATCGCATCTTCACCGTCAGTGGGTACACGCCCCCGCATTGAACGAGCGGGAACACCGGGTATTCGAAGCGATCGCCTCAGCTCGAGGTGTCGGATTGTCGCCCGAACAATTGGGTAAAGTCCTTCTGGACGGCCAGGGCGAACAAGTATTACGGACAGCGGTCGAGCGAGACCCTATTTGGGAGCGTGTCCTTTTGACTCCCAATTCGATCGCAGCGCCGGCCGACCGGCGAGACCATTTCCGGTTTCGCTGGGTTCGGATGGGGATAACCGACGCGTTGTTCGAATCACAATCCGGATTCAGCACAACGGGCGCCACGGTATTAGCCGACCTGGAAGATCGGCAGTTGGTTCCCCACTGCATCCTGTTCTGGCGCAGCACAACTCATTTCCTCGGCGGACTGGGCATCATCGTTCTGTTCGTTTCGATTCTGGGCCAGGGATCTGCCGGAAAGGCGCTAATGCGAGCCGAGATGCCGGGCCCGACGAAAGAAGGCGCGACGGCACGAATGCAGGAGACGGCGTGGTTATTTGCCGCCGTTTACGTTGGCTTGAATATCGTCCTGGCAGGCATACTCATGTTTGCCGGCATGACTGCCTTTGATGCCATTTGTCATGCTTTCGGCGCCATGGCAACCGGAGGATTCAGCACCTACAACTCCAGTGTCGGACATTTCGCTCAACATCCAAGTTTGTACAACAGCCTTCTGATCGAATCCTCGATCACCGTCTTCATGGTACTGGCGGGAACAAATTTCACACTCCTTTACCTCTGTTTACTACGGCAGCCCGGCAAGCTTTTCAGAGACGTCGAATGGAGGGCCTACATCGGTTTGATCGGTATCGCCAGCCTGCTAGTCGTTGTCTTCGGGCTTATTCACAGTGACTTTGCGTCGATTGGTTCGGCCATTCGATACGGACTATTCCAGGTCGTCTCGATTATTACGACGACCGGATTCGGAACGCACGACTTTGATTCGTGGAACAGTTTTGGCAGGACGATCTTGTTCATACTGATGTTCGTAGGCGGGTGTGCCGGCAGCACGGGCGGCGGCATGAAGGTGATCCGGCATGTGTTGTTGCTGAAGATTCTGAGGCAGGAAATCGAGTTGGCCGGCCATCCCCGGGTCGTGCGGCCGTTACGGCTAGGAAGCGCAGCCATCACCGACCCTCAGTTGCGCAAAAACATCCTCGTCTACGGCTGCTTGATTGCGTGCATTTTCGTTGGCAGTTGGGGATTCCTGGTAGCCGTCGAACCGGGAGCCACCTGGGGTCGTGCCATTGAACACAAGCTCATCGATTGCGCCAGTGGCGTCGCTGCTACTCTAAACAACATCGGCCCAGGGCTGGGCATCGTCGGAGCGTCGCAACAGTACTCGAGTTTCAGCCCCATAAGCAAATTGCTGTTTGTCTGGCTGATGATGCTCGGCCGTCTCGAGCTCTTCTCGATCCTCGTCCTCTTCTCGCCCCGATTCTGGCGAGCGATTTAGATAAACCAATGTCTTGTCACGCTGGCTCGGTGCCGCTATTATCGCCACTTGGCGACACACCACCATTGCCGAGATTCTCCCTATTCAAAGTCTGCTATTTGGGCCATCGATGAGTTCCCGAAACAACGTTGTGATTACCGGCCTTGGTGTAATAAGTCCTCTGGGCATCGGGCCCCGGTCGTTTTGGGAGTCATTGGCGAGTCAGACGAGCGGCATTGTTTCCCTGCCGCAGTTTGAAGAAGCAAAGACACCGGTTCAGATCGGTGCGCCCGTAAGAGACTTTGAACCCAAGCGGCTGATCAAGCCTCGCAAGGCGATTAAGGTCATGTGCCGTGAAATACAGTTGGGGTTCGCGGCCGCCGCCCAGGCAGTGGAACATGGTGGCCTGCCGAAAGGCCACTATGCTGCCGACCGATTCGGTGTCGTGTTCGGCGCAGACATGCTTTACTGCAGTCCCCACGACATGATTGACGTCTACCGCAGCTGCATCGTCGATGGCCAATTCGATTATGACCGATGGGGCGCAGCATCGATGAGCGAGATGTATCCGCTCTGGATGCTCCTCTATCTTCCGAATATGATCGCCTGCCATATCGGTATCGCTCAGGATGCTCGCGGCCCGAACAACACAATCTGCCAGGGAGATGTTTCCAGCCTGCTGGCCGTCATCGAAGCCGTGAGGATTGTACAACGGGGCGACGCAGACGTGATGCTGTGCGGTGGCGGCAGCTCGCGTCTAAGCGTGACACCGATGGTCTATCGGGGTTATCGGCAGCTCTCGCACAATAACCTCGATCCGCCCTCCGCCTGCCGACCCTTCGAAGCCGATCGTGACGGGCTGGTCAACGGCGAAGGCGCGGCCGCGTTTCTGATCGAAAGGGAGTCCAAGGCTTTGGAGCGAGGCGCGAAACCGCTGGCCCGCATCGGCGGCTGGGGAATTACTTTTGGGCGAGGTGAAGCGGGGGACTTCACACACGTCGATGCGATCGCTCGAGCCGCCAACGGTTGCCTGTCCGCCACCGGCGCTTCGCGCTCGGACGTCGGCCACTTGAATGCACATGCTGGCGGAGCCGTCGTCGGAGATCGCCTCGAGGCCGAGGCCATTGATCGGTTACTCGGCAAAGTCCCAGTCACCGCCCCAAAGAGCTACTTCGGAACGTTGGGAGCGGCCGGCGGTGCTCTCGAACTGGCCGTCAGTCTGCTGGCGTTTCAACATGGACAGGTGCCTCCCACTCTCAACTACAAACAGCCGGACCCGGCATGCCCGGTGAATGTCATTAGTGAGACGGCCCGGCCGGTCGACCGCCCCTTGGCCCTGATCCAAAGCCAGTCCCTGGCCGGTCAAGCCGTCGCCCTTTCGCTGGTCCGCGACCTGTAGCGGCGCGGATCTGGGGCAATCGGAGTGTGTCGCGTTGACACGGTCGTCGACAAGATGGGACGCTCCCACAACGTCCGTCGGTCTGCCCAAGTGGCCGAACCGGATCAGGTGGGCGCAGCGACTCAACACCTCGCCGGCCATTCGCCATGTCCCTATTCGCCATGTCCCTATTCG
>CAYNDU010000033.1:8799-19305 GCA_964395615.1 uncultured Pirellulaceae bacterium
GACTCAACACCTCGCCGGCCATTCGCCATGTCCCTATTCGCCATGTCCCTATTCGGGCGTCGGCGCGGGGTAATCGTAAACACGATATGTCTTGATCAACTTCGCCCCACCCCGTCTCAGTGACTTGTGCGACAGGTCATTACTTTCCAGGACCCAGGAAAACTCGGCCTCCTGAATCCCCCATTCCAGAACTTGAGGGACGAGACGAGCCAACACGACGAGGCCGAGTCCCCATCGCTGGTAAGCCGGCAAGACATTGGTGCTGATCAACCGGATGCGCTTGATCTGCTTGCGCCGCGTGAGCAATCGCATGAAGCCGAAAGGAAACAGGCGACCGTTGATCTGCTTGATTCGCGGGTTGTAGTCCAACAGGCCAAATGCCACGGCTACCGGCCGGCCGTCAACCTCGGCAACACTGGTCAGCTCCGGCACAATCAGATGCCGCATGTCCGCGCTCATATGATCCATCTCTCCTTCCGACAACGGAGTGAATCCCCAGGTTCCATCAAGCGAGGCATTGTAGATATTCAGAAACGACCGCACTTCATCTTTGAAACGCTTGCGATCCATACTTCGTAGAGTAATCTCGAATCGCCGAGTGGCTTCTTGAACGATGAAGTCGAGTTTCTTGTCCAGCGACGACAACATGTCGACGTGCCCCCAAAAGGCATACAGGTCTTGGCTCTTTGCAAACCCGTACTCTTCGATTAATGAAGCATAGTAGGGTGGGTTGTAGGTCATCATAAAGGTCGGAGGGCTGTCAAAACCGTCAATCAAGAGGCCGATCTCGTAGTTCAACGAGGGGTTAATCGGCCCGCGCATCCGGTCGATTCCCTGTTCGGAGAGCCAATGTGCCACGGCGTCGAATAGACCCGCCGCCACGGCCTGATCGTCGATGGATTCAAAGAACCCAAAGAAACCGATGTCTTCACGGTATTTGCGAATGTGAACCGGGTTAACGATTCCTGCGATACGGCCGCACACCTGTCCGTCACGTCGAGCGATCCAGGTCTTCATTTTGGCCACGTCATGAAAAGGATGGTGGCGAAAGCCGACCATCTCCTCGATATTTCGCCTCAGCGGGGGGATCCAATGCGGGTCATTTTGGTAGAGTGACCAGGGTAACTGCACGAATTGCTTCTGATCTCGCCGAGTAACTACCGGCTCCACGGTCACTTCCGACATAGCATGATTCCCCAAACTTGATCACAATGCAAAGCGGTTAATCTAGGATGAAGCTGCACGGGCCGTCAAGCGACACGACCGGCTCCCGTCCCGCTTTCCGACTGTCTCCGTCACCGAATAGCCATGAATCCAACCGACCCGAACGCCGAGACATTCTCGCCTGTGCTCGTCACCGGGGCCACCGGGCTCGTTGGAAACAACATCGTTCGGCAGCTGCTGGACGCCGGATACCGAGTTCGGACGCTGGTACGGAAGGGTTCGAGCCGTCGTCCGTTGGAGGGTCTGAACGTGGACACCTCGACGGGGGACTTGCACGACATCGAGTCGCTCGAGCGCGCCATGGACGGCACTGCGGGAGTCATTCACGCTGCCGGATGCACGCTGCTCGGCTGGAAAAATGCTCGTTTGCACGACCGTGTCAACCACCTGGGTACGCAGCATGTAGCGAATGTGGCGTTGCGTTTCGGGTGTCGTATGATCTACGTATCGACCGTCAATTCTCTCGGAGTCGGCACACGTGATCGGCCGGCCGACGAGCAGTGGGTCGCCGGGCCCAACGTGCCGTGTCCGTACGTATTGAGCAAGCAGGCTGGGAACCAGGCAGTCCAACGGGCTATCGAGCAGGGTCTGAATGCATCGATCGTCTACCCTGGTTACATGATCGGTCCCTGGGACTGGAAGCCGTCATCCGCCGAGATGTTGCTCGAGGTCGTCACGCGATCCACCCCGCTGGCCCCCTCTGGTGGTTTTTCGGTCGGCGACGTGCGTGATGCGGCGCTCGGTATCGTCACCGCGTTCCAACGGGCGCCGATCGGCCGAGACTATGTGCTGGCCGGACACAACATGACATACCTGGAGACGTGGCGTGCCTTCACACGTATCGCCGGCGGTTCCCCTCCCCGGATGCGCAGCGGACCGCTCATTCGCATCGGGGCAGGTTGGGTTGGTGATCTTGTCGGCCTGGTAACGGGTCGAGAACCCAACGTCAATTCAGCGTCCGTCAAAATGTCGGGACTGCATCACTATTTCAGCAGTCGTCGCGCCGAGCAGGAACTGGATTATCAGGTCCGGCCGGTGGACGAATCGATCGCGGAGGCCTGGCAATGGCTGCAGAAACATGGCTACACGGACCGAAGAAGAAAAAGGGCGGCACTCCCGGTCGAAGCTGATAGGTGCTCGGGTGAGAAGTAGCCTCTTTGGAATATCCAGCGGCCGACCCACGAAACTGCTCCTACTCCTACCATGACAAGAACCTTGGTTACCGGCGCAACCGGCTTCATCGGCCGCCACCTGGTGCGCCATCTGGTTGCCTGCGGTCACGAGGTAACGGTCGCCATTCGACCCACGTCAAACACGGCGCCGCTCGATACGCTCGACATCCACGAGGTTCACGCAGATTTACTCGACGCCGCCGCCCTGGAACTGGCGGTCAAACGAGCGGATCTGGTCTTCCATGTGGCCGGTGCGATCAGCGCGTTTAGTCGACGGGCGCTCGTCCGGACGAACGGCGTTGGGACGCGCAACCTGGTTCGAGCCTGTGCGAGGCAAGAGAATCCGCCGATTGTCACCGTCGTTTCCTCAATCGCGGCCGCCGGTCCCCAGCAACGCGGACGTGTCCGGACCGAGGCGGACCAACCGCAACCTGCGTCGAATTACGGATGGAGCAAACGGGCAGGCGAGAGGGCGGCTGAGAGATATGCCGATCGAGTGCCGATTACAGTCGTCCGGCCGGGCGTTGTGTTTGGTCCGGAAGACCAGTCAACGCTGAAGATCTACCAGCCGATTCGCGATTGGGGCATTCACGTCTTGCCGAGCTGGAAGAGCCCGCGATTGTCGTACATCGAGGTCAATGATCTGGCACGCCTGCTGCAGCTAGCCGCTTCCAAGGGCCAGCGCCTTGCACCGGCTCGGCAATCCCAGTCGCCCGACCAGGGCTACTATTTTGCCTGTGCTGCAGAATACCCGGACTACATCGAACTTGGGCGAATGGTCCAACGAGCACTAGGCCGGCGTCACTTGTTTCTGCTGCGACTTCCTCGGCCCATTGCCTACACGGTTGCCGGCGTAAACGAATTGATCGGCCGCTGGAAGGACGAACCGCAAACGGTTTGCATCGACAAGATTCGGGAGGCGACATCTCCCGACTGGGCCTGCTCGCCCGCCAAGGCGGCCCGCGATCTTCAATTCAGCACCTCGAAGCCTCTGGAGGACCAGGTCGCCTCGACCATCGCCTGGTACCGTCAGTCGGGGCTCTTGTGACCCGGCATGACGCACCATCCACGAGTTCCGGTCGAACCTCGGGCGACGTCGACCGCTGACCCCAAACCGGTTTGAGGCGTCGTGCGATCGGGTCTCAGGGTCGCAGAGGATCGACGCGAGCCGAATCGTAGACGTCCGTATCGGGCGCCAGGATCACCTGATCCCCACGCTGAACACCCTTACGAATTTCAACCCATTGATCGTTGATCAACCCGGCCTCGACGCTTCGCAGTCGAGCACGGCCTCTGTCCACTCTGAATAATTGCCATCCACCGTCAGGCCCACGAAAGAGTGAAGATCGCGGCACCAGTAGTGTTCGCGGTTGCTCGGCGGTAAAGATGCGGCTGCGTACTCGGTAATGAACGCCGAGCGCTCCTTCTCTTGCCGTGCCGTCGGCCAATGCCGTCCCGCTCGGCTCATCGGTCGAGGGCTTTTCATCTTCAAACCTCAAGATCACCTTGACGCGCTGCTGTTCGACGCCGAGCGAACTGATTTTCGTGAACCCGGCCGGGTAGATGCGAGAAACGGTTGCCCGCTTTCCATGTTCCGCATCCACTCCCAGCGCCGGCCCGTAAATCACCGCCCGCCCGCCAGTTGCGATGCGAACTGCCTCCTGGCTCAGGAGATCGGTTTCGACTTCCAGGTCGCTCAGGTCACCGATGACCAGCAGCTCGGTGCCGGCGGCCAATTGTTGTTCATTCTCGATCCTCCGCTCCAATACGATTCCGTCGACGGGGCTGCGCATGGACCCTCGCTCCTGCTCGGTGAGCATTCGTTGCAGGCGCGCTTCGGCTTCAGATTTCTGCTTTTCCAGAATGGCCCGTCTCAAACTCTTGCGAGCGATGTAATCTTCGACCATTTGCGGTAGCAGCGCCGTGGCAGAGCGGATTGACTTCATTGCTTCCAAAACCAGCTGATCCTGGCGATAGCCAAGTTGACCTTCCCAGTAAGCCAGGTTGGCTCGATCGAGATCATATTGCGTGGAAGCGTTCGATTGCGACAGGTCGCGGACTCTTCCCAGATTTGTTTCGGCGAACTCAGCCCGCTTGCTGCTGGCTTCGGTTCGGGCCCCAGCTGCCTCAACCGTATTGGTCATCGAATCAACGAATTGCCTGGCTTGCAGAGTGACGTTCGCCTCCACTCGCGTATCATCGTTCTCGACGATGGCGGCAGCGAGTCGTTCGACAACGGCGCGGGCTTCGGCAACGGAATTGGCCAGGTCCTGGCTGATCATTTGAGCCACGACCTCACCTTTCGCCACGGCGTCGCCCGGCTTGGACGTGATTTCAGCGATTCTTCCCGCCTGGGGCATCGTCACACGATACAAGCGGGGCAGCCGAGTGATGGCCTGTTCGTCTACGTACTCGCAAATGGACCCCTGCTTTACTTCGGCCACATGAACTTCCAGGCCACTCGGCCAGAACAGGCCCGTCGCCAGCATGACCACCGCCAGAATCCCAGGCAATCCCCATAACCAACGTGATTTCATCATTCGGCCCTTATGAGAGGTTCATGCGTTGTTAACTTCGTTCAAATCTCGCCGGGGCGGACGGAGCAGCCTATTCTCTCACATTCAACGCGGCCAGGAAGTCAAGACGATGAATGCGCAATTGGACGACCAGGTGTGCCAGCAGCGCAAAGACGGTGGCCAGGACGACCGTCACGATCCAGACCCAGAGCGAACTGACGACAGGCATGCGAAACAGGTCGTTTGTGGCATAGGCAAGTGACGTCAGATAGACGAGTAAGTAACCGAGGGGGAGCCCCAACAAAGTACCGCCGGCATTTACCAGCAACATTTCACGTAAGAACATGCCGCCGACCTGCCAAGGCGTATAGCCCAAGGCACGATACGTCGCCACCTCGTGCTGTCGCTCCGCCAGACTCACCAGAGACGAATTGACGACACTTCCAAAAAACACGATCCCGGAAAAAAGCACAAGAAACCCTATAAAAACATACTGATTCTTAATCAGTGTCTCGGTCATTCCATGAATCAGCTCACGGCGCGATGTAATGGACTCGATGGCCGGCGTGCGCTTCAATTCGCGATAGAGACGTTGCACATCGCCCGGTTGCTGGTTTGTTGCCAGCTGGACCCCCGACATGGCCCACGACTCATCGACCAGATGGCTCAAGTAGTCTATCCGGGCATAGGCCGCCAGGCCCAGGTAACTGGTTGCCACCCGGGCGACGACCGCCTCGACCGGGCGGCGATTGCCCTTGATCGGCACGATCCGGACCCGGTCACCCGGACGCACATGGAGAATATCCGCCAGCCGGTCCGTAACAACGAGTCCTGTCTCAGGAAGATGGATGGGCCTTCCTTCGGTGTCGCGGAGCACGGTTAACCGAGCACCCCCGGTCAATCCGGAAATCCCCAGCTTTCGGCGATAAGAACCGTGAATCATGGTGCATGCGACGCCAAGAGTTGGTTCAGCCCGATCGACTCCCGGTAGTCGCAGGGTGTCATCCAAGGCACCTCGGTCCCTTTCCGAGCTGAATGACAATTCGAAGTCATTGCGCATCATGCGATGAAACTGGAAGTCAATCATGTAATTCTGGATTTCCATCATCATCAATCCGCTCAACAGCAGAGCGGTCCCCATGGAGGCGGCGAACATCCCGGCTGCAGTTCGAAGGCGAGCTCGGAACAGGCCGCGTAGAGCCAGCCGCCAGCTACTACTCAGGCTGCTCCACCACCGAGAAAAATGTTCGATCCAAATTCGACGACCTCGGCGGGGCGATTCCGGGCGCATAGCGGCGGCCGGCTGTAGTCGCAACACATGCCAGGAACCATGCAGGCTCCCGGCCACGGCACACGCCAGGCTGACCGTCATCCCCAACGCATGAGTCGACCAGTAGAAACCGCTCTGAAGAGCCGGGAACTCAAAGAACAGACGATAGATATTCGTCATTCCGGTCGCCGCCAGATAGCCCAAGAAGCTACCGGCAAGCCCCCCCACAATTCCGACACTCAAACCAAATTTCAGGAAGTGGCGAACGACCTGCCAATCGGTATAGCCGAGAGCCTTGAGTGTGCCGATGACCGTTCGCTGTTGCCGGGCCAGTCGAGTAATCAAGACATTCAACACAAGGGCTGCCACGACCATGAAGATTGCTGGAATGACTGCCGCGGTCGCTCCCAGCCCATCGATTTCGCCGGTCAGGAATTGATTGGACAACTGATGGTCGAGCTCAATCGTTGTAAAGACCCCATACGGAGCCAACTTCCGCTCGGCTTCGTCGAGTATCTGCTTCACGGTTGTGCGTTGATTCCGGTCCACTCTTCCGACGACTTGATTGGCCGCGCCGCTGAAATCGTAGTTTTCTTCGGCAAACGAGCGGCTAACGTAGAACACGGCAAAGTTCTTCGGGTCGGGCACAATCGCGCCAGGACCAAGCAAGTAAGTGAACTCGCTGCTAATCGCCGTTCCCACGACCAGCAACTCCTGCCGGCGGTTGTTTACCAGGACCCGTACTCGGCTCCCCGGATACAAACGATGATGCCGAGCAAACGCAGCATTGACGATGACTTCATCTTCCCCATGCTCTGAAAAATAGTCGCCGTTTCGCAAAATGATGTCGTTAATCACGGGCTGCCGTTGGTCGGGCAACGACAGCACCAGGGCATTGATCGGCTTCGGAACGTCTTCCAAATCGACAGTCGCTCGAAACTGAATGCGCGAGCGAACGTGCGTGATGCCTTGAAGTTCTTCCAGGTCGTCCAGATCGGCGAGTGGTGCTTTCTTCAGATCGATCCAAAAATCTGCCATTCTGCATCGCCGGTAATATCCGTTCTTGGCTTCTTGCAGGTTGTGATAGGCGGACTGGATCGAAACAAAGCACGTCATTCCTACGGCCACGATGCTGGTGATGGCCAACAAGAGCCCCTTGGATCCATAGAGCTCTCGAAGGAGTTTGCGATCGAGGATCTTCACCAGATGACCTCCTCGGGCGCGATCGGCGTTTCGTTTTCGACTATGTCGGTCACCTCACCCGAACGCAAATGGACCACTCGATCGGCCACTCCGGCAATCGCCCCATTATGCGTGATCACGACGACCGTCTTTTCCCATTTTCGGTTCAGGTCGACCAGCAAGCGCAGTACTTTCTTTCCGGTCCGAAAGTCCAGCGATCCAGTCGGTTCGTCGCACAACAGAAGTTGCGGGTCCTTGGCAACCGCCCGGGCAATTGCCACTCGTTGTTGCTCGCCGCCCGACATCTGGGACGGAAAATGACGCTGCCGATCGGCGAGCCCAACGACTTCCAACACTTCGTTAACCTCTCGCGGCCGATCAACCAGCTCGGTCGCCACCAAGACATTCTCGGCCGCCGTAAGATTTGGCACGAGATTAAAGAACTGAAAAATGAACCCTACTTCGTCCCGCCTGAACTGAGTCAGCTGCTCGCTCGAAGCCCCGGTCAATTCACGGTCGCCGAAGAAGATGCGACCGGTCGACGGAGAATCCAGTCCCCCGATCAGGTTGAGGATCGTGGTCTTTCCCGATCCGCTCGGGCCAACAATGGCCAAAAACTCACCGCGGCGAACAGCCAACGAAACGTGGCGCAACACCTCAACTTGCACTTCACCCATCTGATAGGTGCGGCAAACGTCCTCCATCCGCATGAGGGGACCATCGACTGCGCAAGTCTTCATCTTCAACCCTTACGGACCGGAGCAAATACGGCCCTCAGTAAAATCGCTTACTTCTTCCCCAATCCCGCCTCAATCCAGGGCGGGACGTAGTTCCTTATCTTACTCTTTATCCTCCTCTTGAATCCTCTTCCGGCATCAACTTGTGAGGTGGCCATCATGGGCCGAGAGCCGCCGTTCGCCTCCAAAGACAGTGATCGGGCAGGTGGTCTGCCGCCCAGCGGCTCAACGCGGCCCGGCATTCGGGAAACGTCCCTTACCGGCAAATCGACTCCACGCTCGGCAGGAACCCCTTGCAGCCGCCTGGAACACTGCCTTCGTGGGAAACAACCCAGCCGGTGGGTTTGGAGCCGGGCTGGATCGGATATATTCGGATGAGGTGTCCGCAGTCATTGTTGCGATGCCGGGTTCGCATACGCACAACAATGAGTCCACTCACAAACTTGCGGCGACCAGACCCAAGGGAAAGACCGCACCAATGATCCACCAGACACGAATTCCCATTACGACGAACGGACACAACCACCTGCAGGATATCACTCAACAGGTGGTCGAGGCCGTGACAGCGAGCGGGGTTCAGACTGGGTTGGTTCACTTGTTTAATATCGGTAGCACGGCCGCCTTGGGAACGATTGAATTTGAGCCTGGCCTGCAGGACGATTTCCCGGAGATGCTCGATCGCTTGATTCCACCAAGTACCGATTACGGGCATGAACAAACGTGGCACGACGGTAACGGGCATTCACACTTACAAGCCTCATTGCTTGGCCCGTCACTGACATTGCCCATTAACGACGGACAACCCGTCCTGGGAACCTGGCAGCAGGTCATGCATGTCGAATGCGACGTCAAACCGCGCCGCAGAGAAGTTGTTGTAACTGTGATCGGTGAATGAGCGAAAGGAACTACCATGGGATCTTCTCTGGACCGACGGACGTTTCTTGGCGGAGGACTGGCAATCGCCTCGGGGTTCTTTTCGCAAACCGGACCCGCGCGAGCCGACTCGTCACCGAACAACCGGTTGAATATCGCGGCGGTTGGTGCGAGCAATCGGGCCGGTGCGGACATCCAAGGCGTAAGCAGTGAGAACATCGTAGCGATCGCGGATGTCGATCAACGGCTGCTGGAGAAGGGCGCCGAGCGATACCGATCGGCTCGGCAATACACCGATTTTCGCAAGATGCTGGAGACCGAGTCGGAGAAAATCGACGCGGTGGTCGTGGGAACTCCCGATCATACGCATGCGCCGGCCGCAGCCATGGCACTACGTATGGGTAAACACGTCTACTGCGAAAAGCCAATGACTCACACGGTGCAGGAAGCGCGGACGTTGAGCACCTTGGCCAAGAAAGGCCAACTCGTTACACAACTGGGGACCCAGATCCATGCAGGCGATAATTACCGTCGAGTGGTCGAGCTTGTTCGATCCGGCATCATCGGAGATATCCGGGAAGTTCATGTCTGGGCGGCGGCCCGTTACAGTGGAGGACAATTTACGACCCGCACACCGGCTCCGGCGCATCTGAACTGGGACCTGTGGCTCGGACCTGCTCCACCGCGTCCCTACAGCCAGAACGTCCATCCGCACAAGTGGCGTGGATTCTGGGACTACGGGACCGGCGCACTAGGCGACTTCGGGTGCCATTACATGGACCTCGCCCATTGGGCGCTGGACTTGCGCCATCCGCGGCGAATCCGTGCCGAAGGTCCACCGGTGAATCCAATCTCGACACCCGAATGGCTGATTGTGACCTACGATTACCCGGCACGAGGAGAGCGGCCTCCCGTCAAGCTGACCTGGTACGATAGCGGCCGCCGCCCAAAACAACTCGATGCGATCAAGACCGGCGATGGGAGACCCACTCGTTTTGCCAGTGGCCAGCTGTTCGTAGGAGAGGAGGGCATGATCCTCTCTGATTACAACCGCCATTTGCTGCTGCCTGAAAAGAAGTTTGCGGGGGTTCAACGGCCCTCGAACTCTATTCCCAAATCGGTGGGCCATCACGCCGAATGGGTCCAGGCGATCAAGACGGGCGGCACGACGACCTGTAATTTCGACTATTCGGGAGCACTGACGGAAGCCGTACTGCTGGGCGCCGTCGCCTATCGCAGTGGCGAGACGCTGGAGTGGTCCGGTGAAAACTTGCAGGTAACGAATTCGGAGGCGGCTCAGGCCCTGATCCACCGCGAATACCGAAAGGGCTGGAACCTCTAGACCGGATTATTCACTGGAGGCAATCGTGGCCGTGATCTGGGGAGCTGCCTGGTGATGTTGGGAGGCTCTGTTGAGGGAATGCGCAATAGCTGCCATGGGGGAATAGGCCGCAGAGGCAACGCGCACGAGGATCTCAGTGCCTGGGAAAGCAAGGTTGGGAAAAGAGCAACGAATTGATCGCGATCACTGT
>CAYNDU010000034.1:0-19203 GCA_964395615.1 uncultured Pirellulaceae bacterium
GCCGCGGAAAGATGAACCACCTTGCTTGGCAGAACTTGGTCGGTGAGTCTATCAGCGGCGCCGAGCGAGTCCGTCTCCTACGGGCAAGGCTGCCCGTAGGTACGGGGGCGCGTGTACCTTTCGTTGCCACGGAACGGGATGTTTCTTGCGCTTTATTGACATGGGGTCATCCGCCGGATCATATTGTGAACAGTCCCTCGATACCCGGACGCCAACTCTCGCGAGAGGAATCGGTATGAGCAACGCATTGAATCGTCGAACATTCGTCACCAGGTGCAGTCAGTTGTCGGCTCTGGCACTGTTACCCTCCTCGGCGGCCACTCATGCGGGAGAAGAAACGACGTCCCATTCCCGAGGATGCAAGAAAGGGATCGGCTATGGCATGATCGGCGGATCGCTTAGCGTCGAAGACAAATTCCGGTTGATCAAGGACCTCGGTTTTGACGGAATCGAAGTTCCGACGTCACTTCTCAAGCGACGCACTCCCGAGCCGCGAGAGTTGGCTCGAGCGAGCGAGAAGACAGGTGTCCCGATCCACGGTGTTGTCAACTCGAGCCACACGGACCTGACCGCGGCGATTGACGAGGCCGCGCTTTACGGGGCAACATCGGTGCTCCACGTTGTCCGCGCCGACAACCGGGGGTCCTATCTGGCGAATTACGGCGCCACTCAGCAGATCATCCGCAAAGCAATTGCCGCGGCCGAGAAGAAGCGAGTGTACATTCTGATCGAAAACGTCTGGGCGACATTTCTGATCGAACCGATGTCCATGGCGCGTTACATCGATGAACTGCAGAGCTCGTATGTGCAGTCGTACTTTGACATCGGCAATGTTCTGCGCTGGGGTTGGCCGCAGCAGTGGATCGAGGTGCTTGGTGCACGGATCAAGAAAGTTCATGTCAAGGAATTTGACGTGAGGATCGCCATGAACGAAGGCATGCGCAAAGCGTTTGCCGTTCCGATTGGCAAGGGCAGCATCGAATGGGGGCTCGTTTGCCAGGAATTGAAGAAACTCGATTTTCACGGCTGGGCGACGGCCGAGGTGCCGGGTGGCGATCGACAACGACTGGCCGACGTCTCTCAACAAATGGACGACGTGCTCCACCTGGCATAGATGGATCGAAGGGCCATGAAGTGAAAGGAGCGGCTCAATTCGGTGCCGGTACGATCACGACTTCTTGGCGTTGGATGTCGAGGCGTTACACCCATGGCCCACAAGCTTGTTGCCCAGGGCATTCATGGGGGCTGCCCGGATGCCCAGATCGTGGAGTCGGGTCGGCGTGGGCGACACTCTGCTGGTCGTCCAGGAATAGCACCTGGCAGGTCGCTGCCAGCTTCTGCACTCGCCCGTCACTTCGGCAATCGTCACGTCGATTCGGGCAGCGACAGGTGGTCGATATAGGTTGATTCGAAGGCTGGGTCCAAGTTCAATTCCACGACTTCAAGTTTCCCGCACAAGCGGCTCAGTTCGGCCATCGCGGAGCTGTCAATGAGTGCCAGGTAGGCGCCGGCCAATGACGTATTTCCAACCAATTGAACTTGTGACCGGCGGAACCCGGGGAGCAGGCCACAGCCGATCAAGCTGTCCACATGCATGTGAAAGCCGAATCCGCCTGCCAGAAATACTGTCTCTACATCGGACGGCGCTAGATCCAAACGGCACAACAGTCGATCGATTCCAGCTGCGATCGCTGCCTTGGCCTGGAGCAAGCTGGCCAGATCCGCTTCGGTTATCAGAAGCGGTTCACGGCCTCTTCCACTGGCAACCTGAAAAGCGCGACCGTGCGTTTCATGTTCCACAACGCCGGGCCAGTCATCGCGAGTCAATCGGGCAGTGGGGCTGATCAGGCCCACTCGCCGAGCTCTTGCCAGGAAGTCAACGTAGGCCGTGCCGCACATTCCTATGGGCATGCCCCCTTCAATTGTTTCGGTGCGTGGCCCCTTCTCCGGACGGTCGAACCAGATATGCGAAATGGCCCCCTGCCCCGCTCGAACCCCGTTGGTCAAACCGGCACCCTCAAAGGCGGGCCCGGCCGCCGTGGCGCAGCCGACCATCCGGTTCGCCCGTTTCAAAACGATCTCGCCATTCGTGCCCAGATCGACCAGCAGGCATGTTGCGTCGCGGTAGGCCATTCCCGTAGCCAGCACACCGGCCGTGATGTCCGCTCCAACATATGCCGCGGCGCCGGGAAGCAGATGGGCATAGAGAGGCAAGTCACCGAGCAGGGGCGGCGTGACGGGCTCGCACGATTCGGCATCCGCCGATGGTTCCAAGCGGCAATCCTCTGGCGGTTGAGGATTCGTGGCGCATGGTGACCATCGTCGAGTGTCCTCAACGCGGTGGTCGAGGAACACTGCGTCGAAAGGAGCCACGCCCATCGATCGCGGGTCGGTTCCGCAGAGCAGGTGAAGCATCGTGGCATTGCCGGCAATCGTCATCGTCACCAACTGCTCCGGCTCGATCTGTGACGTTGCGAGCAACTGCCGTATGAGTGGATCAATGGTTCCCCGTACGATCGCGCGTTGCAGGCGGCCGACCATGGTGGGCCGTTGCATACAGACGTTAATTCGTGTCAGAACGTTGTCACCTAATCGCGATTGGGCGTTCAACGCCGCGCTGCTGGCGACTACCTTTCGCGAATTCAACTCCACCAGTACGGCCACCACGGTCGTTGTGCCGACGTCAATTGCCACGCCGTATCCAGGCTGCTCGAGCGAGACCCGATAAACGGACCAATGGTCGCCACGGTGTTCCACGGCCCACCGAGCCGTCTCTCGCGGTGCGGGAACGCCCTTCGGCGTTTCCGCTGTCACTCGAATCGGCAACTCGCCGTCGACCTGCAAGCGGACGAGATCGATCAAACCGGATTCCCCTGGAACACCACGGGAGTCGCAAGCCGGTTCCGCTTCGACGAATTGCCAGAGTGGGCTGTCGGCTGCGGAGACGTTGAGCTGAAAGGAGGTGACGACTTGAGGTCGATGGGCCAACAAGGAGCGAGCCGGAACCTGAATGACCGCTTCACCAGTGACCGGCAACCGCAGTCGGCAGCCCAAGAGTCGTTCTGATTCCGTCGCGTCGGGCGGATCCGTCCCATCCACTCCAAGCATTTCCCCGGAGAGCAGACGTACCAGGCAACCATCACACAAACCGCGTTGCCCACATCTCGTGTTCAGGGGCAGTCCGGCTCGACGCATTACATCGCTCAACAGTCGCTCCGATTGATCCTCGGGGACATCGATTCGGAGTTGATCGTGCGGAAGTTGAACGTGCAGCGTGAACATGTTCGTTCGAGGCCCTACCTTAACCCTTCAACTCGATCACTTGCTGATCGCCGGTCATGCGTATCGTCTGTCCGGCCGGGATGACAAGGAACCGTTCCTCGTCCCATGGGCCCATCACCAGTGCTCGGATCAGGCCGGCGTCGCCATGTTGGCGATCGAATTCCCAGCCGAGCCATTCGGCGCAATTGCGAGTGTAAGCCAGGTCCTTTTCCGTGGAGCCAATTCCTTCGACGTCGACGTACGTCGCGCGCTGGTAGTTTGCATGCCATTGAGCCTCGGTCTCCATCAGAAACCGAGCGTTATCTTCACCGTACTTGTCGCAGTATTCGCGAAACATGGCCTCGGCGCGGTCCGGGCCCGGCGGCAAGTGATGCTCGATCCACCCGGGCGAATACCAATAGGTTCCGGGATGTTCGGCCGCATAGCGGGCGTAGGCTTCTTTGGATCCGAGTAACAATGTGATGCAGTCATGGGCGCGCGGTAACACCAGGCAGCTGCGCGCGGCGCGCACTCCTTCCGTTCCTCTGCTGCACAGGCCATAGCCCAGCACGATCGCCTCGACCGGCCGCTCGCCGGACGCCGAATCGGCCTCAATCCGGTCGATCCACTGCTGGACTTCCTGCCTCAGTTTGGCCGGCTCGTTGTGCAACCCCTGTCTTAGTTTTTCTACGCGGACAACGTGATCGGATTGAGCCACAAAATGCTCAATCTCGCGTTCCAGAACCTGGCACAACACAATGGCCGTCTTCGGCCGACTCGGCACGGTCCCGTCGTCCCGGTCCGAACGGAGCTGGCTACCTTGGGGACGTGGAGTGTTGGGAGTTTGGAAGGGGGCCATAAGCAGACTGGATGAATTACTCGCGGGGATCGCCGTTTGACGGACGGGCAAGGGTAGCTAATTGCCTTCATCAGCGGCTTATTGTAAGCTGGTTCACTGAGAATGCACATACCTGCTTCCTTGTCCGAGGAGTGAATTGATGCCCGACTTGCAGAAACTGGGTGAAGCGATCATGACCGGCAATCGCGACGTTGCCGTTCAATTGACTCAAGAGTCCATCGATGCCGAGGTAGCCGCTCAACAGGTCCTCGATGCCATGGTGTCCGCGATGGACGTGGTCGGCAAGCGATTTCAGGCGAACGAGATTTTCGTACCGGAGATGCTGATCGCCGCGCGAGCCATGAAGGAGGCCATGGCTTTACTCGAGCCGATCCTCGTGGAAGCGGGAATCACGCCGGTTGCCAAAGCGGTCATTGGAACCGTCGAAGGTGACCTTCACGACATTGGCAAGAACCTGGTCGCCATGATGTGGAAGGGTGCCAATTTTGACGTGATCGATTTGGGCACGAACGTGTCCCCACAGAAATTCGTCGAGGCCGTCCGTTCCAACGAGGCCAACCTGGTAGGGCTCTCCGCTCTGTTAACCACAACGATGCCCGCGATCAAGAATACGGTCGATGCGCTCAAGGGCGAAGGCTTTGAGGGGACCAAGGTCGTCATCGGCGGCGCGCCGGTTACGCAGGAATACGCGGACGAGATCGGTGCCGATGGCTACGCCCCCGACGCGGCCAGCGCCGTGGATGTGGCCCGCTCCCTGCTGCCGGCCTGAAACGACCATCAGGGGACGTGCCGAGTCGATTTTCGTGCTCGGCGGCCCCGATCTAGAATGCTTTGCTCACGCCTGGGATCGCGCATTCGTAGATTCCATCCTTACCCGGAACGACCGGTGGCGTCGCGTCCCAGGCAAGCCGTTTTGGCGACAGGTCGACATTCGAACCGATCGCACGATCCCAAGTCACGACCTTTCCCGAGTAGCTGGCCATGCGCCCCATGATGGCGGTCATCGTACTCGAGGCTCCGTAATCCGCCTCGTTATAAGTCCGGCCGGCGAGCAGTGCGGCGAACAGGTCATCATGTTCCGTCTGGTGCCCGTCTTTTTCGCGCCTCCACTTCATCGGCTCCTTGCCGTCAGTCGTGAGCACGGCCGTGCCATGCCCTTCGATATTCACCCGCCCGCGGCTTCCATGTGCGTGCTCCGAAAAACTATTCCAACAATTTCGGATGTGCCTGCAATAACTGAATGCCTTCACTCCGCTCGGGTACGTAAACTCCACCCCGTGATGATCGAATATCTCGCCGTACTCTTTCCCGACACGTACTTGGCGACCGCCAAGTGCCTGAGCCTCCACGGGGTGATCGCCGGCAATCCAGTTGCAGACATCCAGATCATGTACGTGTTGTTCCACGATGTGGTCACCGGAGATCCACGTGAAGTAGTACCAGTTGTTTACCTGGTATTGCATTTCGGTCTGATCGGGTCGGCGCGGTCGTACCCAGACGCCGCCCGAATTGAAATAGGCTCGCAGATACATCAAATCACCAATCTCGCCGTCGTGGATCCGATTGACGACTTGAATGTGCTTCTGCTCATGTCGTAAGTGGTGACCGACGGCCACTAACAGGTTCTTCTTCTTGGCCAGCTTGTTGGCCGCGAGAACTCGACGGACGCCCGGCGCGTCGACGGCTACCGGTTTCTCCATGAATATGTGCTTGCCGGCCGCGACAGCTGCCTCGAATTGGGCCGGTCGAAAACCGGGCGGTGTGCAGAGCAGCACCATGTCGACATCACTATTGATCGCCTTTTGATATGCGTCCAACCCGATGAACTTCTGATCATCGGCTACGCTTACGCGATCCTTGTGTAATTTAGTGAGCGAGTTATAAGCGACATCGAGTCGATCTCGAAATGCGTCGGCCATTGCCACCAGCCGAACGTTGGCCTCAGTGCTCAGTGCCTGATTCGCGGCCCCGGCTCCGCGTCCCCCGCATCCAATCAGCGCGATTCGAATTTCATCGCTTCCGGCAGCGTGGGCCGAGCGTTGCCAGTCCAAGCCGGTGATGACGGCGGCGGCCGAGGCGGTCTTGATGAATCGACGCCGCGTTGTGGAAGGCGACGAGACGCTTGACGGTTGGTTCATATCAATATTCCTTCCTGATTCTCATACGCCCGCGCCACGCGCGGAGTGTGCGGTCCGGCAACGCGGTCAAGGTCAGACCATTCCACTATCCTACTCTCTCTTCCGGTCAAAATCGATTCAGGCCGCCCACATTCCTGGCTCGCACCCGCAGACGCTCGGCTCGGCCGTCGGTCCCGTGACCCCGCCTGGAGTCGGGGGGCAATCTGTCGTACGATCAGTGTGTGACGTTGACGCCGAATGACCGGCGGGAGTCAGCCATGAACAAGGAGTGATGATGAACGGTCATGAACGATTGAGCGCCATGTTGTCAGGCCAACCAGTCGACCGCTTGCCGCTCATGCCGATCACCATGATGTTTGCCGCAGACCATGTGGGTGTGCCGTACGGCCGATATGCGACCGACTACCGCGTGCTGGTCGATGCTCAACTGGCCGTCGCCGACGCCTATGATTTCGACTACGTCTCCTGCATTTCCGATCCCGCCCGGGAGGCGAGCGATTGTGGGGCGCAAGTGGAAATCTTCGATGACCAACCACCTGCGATTGTCGAAGCCAACGCACTGTTGGCCGACAAGAAAGCGCTGGCCACCCTGCAACTGCCCGACCCGGCGGGCGAAGGCCGAATGCTGGACCGAGTGCGCGCCGCGGCATTGTTGAAGGAACGAGCGGCCGGAGAGAAACTGGTCGAGGGATGGATTGAGGGCCCATGTGCCGAAGCGGCCGACCTTCGCGGGATCAATACACTGATGATGGATTTCTATGACGATCCCTCGTTCGTCAAAGATCTTTTTGAGTTCACGTTTCAACTGGGGATTCGTTTCGCTCGGGCTCAGGCAGATGCGGGTGTCGACCTGATCGGAGTCGGAGATGCGGCCGCAAGCCTGGTCGGCCCCGACATTTATCGTGAATTCGTCTGGCCCGTGGAGCGCAGGCTGGTCGCCGAACTTCAAGCCATGGGGCTCCGCGTTCGTCTGCACATATGCGGAAATATCCGCAGCATTCTGAGCGAAATCGGCCAGCTCGGCTGTGACATGGTCGACATCGACTTCATGGTTCCCTTGGATGAGGCACGGAACGCGATGGGTGCCGATCAGGTGTTGGCAGGCAATATCGACCCCGTCCGAGACCTGCGAAACGGGACGCCTGAGTCAATTCATTCCAATTTGCAGGAATGCCACCGACAGGCAGGTGCTCGATATATTGTAGGAGCCGGCTGCGAAGTGCCTCGGGCGACCGCACCGGAAAACGTGCGGGCAATGACCCGGTTTGCCGTTGAAACGATCGCTTGACACCTTGAAAACGTTGCAGCAGACAGATGGAGCTCGCCCACGAACGCCGCGGAGAATCATTGTGGGCGTGCCAGGCTGGTCGGCGAATGGGCGACGAGAGTCGTTTTCCACCAATGCACTCATCTTGAACTGAGATTCCGAAGGAAGACTGCTCATGCTCATCGATCAACTCGTTGCCCAAGCCCCAATTGTGACGGATGGTGCCTGGGGCACACAAATGCAATCCCGAGGTTTGTCGGGAGGCGCGTGTCCCGATTATTGGAATCTGGCCGAACCGACAATTGTGGAACAGGTTCCTCGAGCCTACGTCGACGCGGGAAGCCAGATCGTGCTGACCAACACGTTTCGCGCCAATCGCGTCGCATTGGAAAGTTACGATCTGGCGGACGACGCCGTCGCCATCAACCGTGAGGGTGTGGCGATTTCGAAGCGGGCCGTCGGCGATAGGGCACTGGTGTTCGCGTCGATGGGGCCAAGCGGCAAGATGATCATTGCCGGAGACGTGACACCCGAAACGTTGCTCGCCGCGTTCCAGCAACAGGCCGACGCTTTGGCCGGTGCGGGAGCCGACGCGCTGGTCATCGAAACGATGGCGGAACTGGAGGAAGCGGAATTGGCTTTGCGCGCCGCACGCAGTACCGGTCTTCCGGTGGTCGCGTGCGTCGTCTTTGACTCCGGACCAAACAACGATTGCACCATGATGGGCGTCACACCTGAGCAAGCCGCCCGGCAGCTTTCCGATTGGGGAGCCGACGTCGTGGGCGCGAATTGCGGGCAGGGTATTGAAGGGTACATCGACATCTGCCGGCGGATGCGAACCGTTACCGACAGGCCACTTTGGATCAAGGCGAACGCCGGCGCGCCGGAAGTTGTCGAAGGTGAGGTGGTCTACCGCACTTCCCCAGCGGAATTTGCCGGTCGAGTCCCGGATCTCCTCGAGGCCGGCGCGCAGTTTATCGGCGGTTGTTGTGGAACGGGCCCCGATTTTATCGAGGCTGTCTGCCGGGAGATTCGTGGATGAAATCTCGGGAACGAATCGAGCGTGCGATCAACCACCAACCGGCCGATCGGGTTCCCATCGATGTCGGTGGCACTCGCCAATCGGGAATAGCCGCCCCCACCTACCATCGTCTGAAGGCGGAACTCGGACTGGAGACGCCGACACGAGTCTTCGATTTGTACCAGATGCTGGCGGAAATCGAGCCGGTCGTCCTTGAACGGTTTGGTGGCGATGTGGTCGGCCTCTACCGTCCGGACATCGCCTTCTCGATCCGTAATGAGAACTGGAAGCCGTGGACAACGTTCGACGGGACGCCCGTATTGGTGCCGGGTGCTTTCGAACCGAAGGTGGACGCAGACGGCGGTCTGCTGATTGAAAAGGACGGCCGGCCGATCGCGCACATGCCGAAAGATGGATTCTACTTTGATCGCCTGGAAACCTATCCTGGTGCGGCACATGTCGATCTGGATCGTTTTCAGGCGGCACCGTTCGACGATCAGGTGTGGGACCACTACCGGCGCGAATCGCGACGCCTCTACGAATCGACGGAACTGGCTCTCGTCGCACCGATGGGACCGCCGTACGAACTCTTCTATGGCCTGGGGACCGGCAGTTTTGAGAACTGGATGATCACGCTCGCCTGTGAGCCCGATTATGTCCATCGTCTCTACGAATGTCTGGTGAATACGTGGATCGAGAACCTCCGACGTTTTGCCGATGCCGTTGAAGATCGCGTACCCATCATTCAGATCTGCGACGATTTTGGTACGCAACAGTCTCTCTTTCTGTCCGTCGAAATGTTCAGGCGACTGGTGATGCCGCATTACCAGCGTGGGCTGCAGTGGATCCACGAGAACACGGACATGAAGGTCCTGCTCCACTCGGATGGAGCCATTTTCCCGCTGCTCCCGTCGCTGATCGAGATGGGGGTCGATATCATCAATCCGGTGCAAACCAGCGCCGTTGGTATGGACCCGCGGGCACTGAAAGAGGAATTCGGAGACCAACTCGTTTTTTGGGGAGGCTCACTCGATTGCCAGAAGACGCTCCCCTATGGCACGGTTGGCGAAGTTCGTGCCGAGGTGGCCGAACACCTTGAGGTCTTTGCACCGGGCGGAGGGTACGTTTTTGCTTCCGTCCACAATATTCAGGCGAAGGTGCCGCCTGAAAATATTCTGGCAATGATGGACACGGCTAGACAATGGCCGATCGACGAGGAACGTTCAACAAATTCGAAAGACTAGAACTGAGGATGTACCCCATGTTGAAAAAGGCGATTTTGCGAACGGTGGTCTCTGCCTTGTTCTGTTCGCTGCTACTGAACGGTTCCGGCCAGACGGCCGAGGCACAGACGAAAGAAACAGTCCGCACGCGCGACGCACGCATGCAATGGTGGCGCGAGGCGAGGTTTGGTTTGTTCATCCACTGGGGCCTCTATGCCGTGCCGGCCGGAACATGGCAAGGAAAACGCATCAATGGGATCGGCGAGTGGATTATGGATAAGGCAAATATCCCGGTCGACGAGTACCAACAGTTGACCCGTCAGTTCAATCCCGTCAAATTCGACGCTGCCCTCTGGGTGCGCATCGCCAAGGACGCCGGGATGAAATATCTGGTGATCACGTCCAAACACCACGATGGATTCTGCCTGTTCGATTCCAAAGCCACCGATTATGACGTCGTCGATGCCACTCCGTACGGACGTAGCCTCCTGAAGCAACTCTCGGACGAATGCCGTAAACAGGGTGTCAAGTTCTGCGTCTACTATTCCATCATGGACTGGCACCACCCTTCGCAGTATCGAGGCAGTGATCAACACTACAACCCAACTCGTATGCACGAGCAACGCAAGGGTGAGTATGTCGAGTACATGAAGACTCAGCTCAAGGAACTCCTGACCAACTGCGATCCGGCCGTGCTTTGGTTTGACGGCGAATGGCCCAAATGGTGGACCGAGCAGGACGGGCGGGAGATCTACTCCTACCTGCGCAAACTCAAGCCCGAGATCATCGTCAACAACCGAGTGGGCAAGGGACGCAAGGGTATGGAGGGCCTGAACAAGGGCGATCAAGAGTACTCAGGAGACTTCGGCACGCCCGAACAGCAGATCCCTGCAACCGGCCTGGCCGGCGTCGACTGGGAATCGTGCATGACCATGAATAAAACATGGGGATACAAGAGCTATGACAACCAGTGGAAATCGGCTCGCCAGTTGATCCGAAATCTCATCGATATTGCTTCAAAGGGTGGCAACTACCTGCTGAATGTCGGGCCGACGGCGAAGGGCGAAATCCCGCCAGCCTCGGTTGAACGAATGCAGGCCATCGGGCAATGGATGAAAGTGAATGGTGAGTCGATTTACGGAACACAGGCCTCGCCGTTGGCCAAAACGCCCTGGGGGCGCTGTACGCAAAAGAAACTTGCCAATGGGCAGACACGCCTCTATCTGCACCTGTTCGACTGGCCAACGGACGGGAAGTTGATCATCAACGCACTGCCCGGTCGCCCCACCGCCGCGCGGCTGCTCGACGGTGGAGCCAGCCTGCCGGTCAAGGTCGGCGATGGGACGGTTACCGTGCGGCTTCCGGCCGAATCGCCCGATGCCATTGCCACCGTGATCGCCATCGATCTGCGTTGAGCCGGTGGCAGGCATGCTTGTTGGCGGTAGTGTTCCTTATGGCATCCTCGAAACCCGAGCATGTACAGGCGAGCCGCCTGTACATGCGGGATAGAGACGGTGCGAGGTGGGATTGAAACCCGAGCGTGTACAGGTGAGCCGCCTGTACATGCACGGTCTTACCAACCGAATACCACGCCGCCGTACGCACCGTGCAGAATCAAATTGGCGCTGGCGTCCACGTCGGCCACGCCCACCAGATCCGCCATGTTGCCCGGGATCTGATCCGTTGCCAGGGCAATACCGCTGATGGCCACAGCCCGATAGCCCAGAAACGCGCTCCAGCGGCAGGAAATATCATAACTCATCCCCAAGTCCAACTCGCCGACGAACGATGTGTAGTACTTATTCGTGGCGATGTCGAACGCGGACCCGGCCAACGGGTTGCCGGGCCCTACCGTGGCGATTCCGTTGACATTGTAAATCAGAGAATGTTGCCGCATCTGGTTGGCAAAAATGCCGAACTTCGTGCCGGTATAGAATGCTAACCGGTCGGACACGTTCCAGTCGCCTCGACCGCCCAACTGGAATCCCCAAAGGTCATTGCTAACGTCGATATCATAATACGCTTCATTGGCCAGATCGGCACCGAATACCGGTTGCGTGTCGGCGGAAGCGTATTGAAACGACTCGGCAAATCGGAGGTACCGTAACCCGGCCAGGTAACTGATTTGCAACCCGTCGTTGCAGACCTGCTGCATCCGGCCGTTAAGCAGGTTGAGTTCCACGTTGTGGACACTGTAGTCGCGAAGCACGCGGTGGGCCTGCGCCGCGTCGTACAGATCATTGACATTGGAGGCGCCGATATTCAACGGGCTGAAATCGATCGCCGAGTTCATATTGCCTGGGATGTTCGCCGAATAGGCGGTCCCTCCTGTTTCGTCGGCGAAGAGCCCCCAATACGTTAATTCGAGCGCCGAACTCGGGCTCAGATACCAACCCAGTTGCACCTCAAAACCGCCCGCCCAGGGGCCGAGCCCCGTATCGGTGCTCAGGACTTGCCCCACCGGATTGGTGTCGTCGAAGCTCAGCTGTGAAAACCGGGGCTGGTTGCGAGTGAATAGCAAACCGGCCGCGGTCGCATACCAACAGGGACAGACGGGCGCCGAGCAACAACCGGAATCGCACCAGGCGTCGGCACATCCGCCAGCCGTGAGGGCCGGAGGAACCTGATTATTCGGGACCGCCACGTCCTGGTGCCCCAAATTGGCCGGTGGTTGCTGCCAGGCAGCCATCGCCCGTGCCGGCACGGATGAATAGAGAGACGGATAGCCTGGCTGATCCGTCGACGGGTAGGTGTAGGCCGTCTGGTAGGGTACTGATGGGTCCGTCGGCGGCAGGCGAGAGGGCGCCCCAAACGAGCCGGGAGTCTGTGCCATGACGATGCTGCCCAGGCACCACCAAGCCAATAAAGTCGTTCCACGTACAAGAGCCGTATTCATTTTTCGCCTCGCAATAATGCCTCACATCTTTTACAGAGGGCAAATCGGCGTGTGGTGTTTCTACCTCGGCACGTCCTTGTCCGCCCTGAGACAGTCGGAGTCTGTCCCTGCTCCCTTCATCGGTGCTCCCCTGGCCGGCCTTTGCCCAACGACTGGTGTGATGGGCCCTTTTTTGAAATGGTCTTCCGAGAAACGGAACGATCGAAAGACTTTACAAACGGATATAACGACTGGATGCGACCCGTTTTTCCGAATCGACCCTGCGTCCAATAATCAAGGTGACGAAGATGCGGCCTGTACCGGGGCGCGGCCCCTGACTCCCTGCGTTGGACCGATGTTCTGCCGTCCACCCACATTCCTAACGGCTCACACTCGCCGGCCGTGAACCGGCACGATGTTGCTTTTCGGCGAAGCGCGATGTTGTTTTTCGGCGAAACAGTCAGAGTCCAAAGTGTCGGGGCGCCGCGAACATCGGCGCAGTCGGAGATCGCGGCCCACCCTTGGCGTAACCGTCGATTGACGGCAGAAATTGGGTCCGGGTCGAGCCGAAAATCAAGTGGAATGGCCGATGGATAAGGGCTAAGATGAGGAGCCACTGACAGCCGGCCACTGGGCCGCGACCAGACGATTATTTCACGATCACGGGGTTTAACCGATGTCACGATGGGTGCCGTTGTTATGCTATCTTCCCATCCTATTCTCGGCACTTCTCTTGCCCGGCCCCAACGACGCACGGGCTGATTCAGACCGACGGTTCGGATTCGCCCGACTCGACATCACTCCAAAAACGCCTCTGAGGCTTTCCGGGTATGGGAACCGGACGGAGCCGTTCACGGCAGTGGACCATGCGTTATACGTTCGTGCGATGGCGATTCAGGCGAGCGATGGGAAGCGATTCGCGCTTGTCTCGATGGACACGATCGGATTACCGGGCGCACTGGCAAAGCGGATTGCCACTCGCGTCGAGGGACTTTATTCGATCCCTCGCAGCCGGCTGGTCATGGCCTTCTCGCACAGCCACACGGCCCCGCACATCGAAGGCGGGCTGACGAACCTGTTCGCTCGCCCATTGACGGAGACCGAAGTTTCCGGGGCCCACGACTATACGGAGATGCTTGTCGGCCAGGTGATCAAGTCCGTGGGTCGCGCCATCAACGACCTGGCTCCGGGCCGGATTGCGTACGCACGTGGCAAAGTCACCTTTGCGGAGAATCGGCGGGTGCTGGCCGACGGCAAGTGGGTGGGGTTCGGCGTCAACGCGCATGGGCCGGTCGACCATAGTCTGCCTGTATTGCAGGTAGTGGATGATCACGGCAAGACGCGAGGCGTTGTCTTCAATTACGCTTGCCACTGCACGACGTTCGGAGGCGACCATAATCAGGTCAACGGCGATTGGGCCGGCTATGCGTCGGAGTACATCGAACGGGAATTCCCCGGTGCCGTGGCACTTTGTACGATCGGCTGCGGGGCCGACGCCAACCCGCCTCGCGATTCGACGAACGCCTTGCAAAATGCTCAGCGGGAAGGTCGTGAAATCGCTACGGAAGTCACTCGTTTGCTAGGCCAGGCGACGACTCCGCTGACGGACCCACTGGCAACGTCGTTTGGATATGCCGGTCTGCCGGTCGACCGACCAACTTTGGAAGACTTGAAGACGCGTCTGTCGAGCGCTCGCGTTCAGGAACGTAATCACGCTCAGCATATGTTGGCACTGCACGAGCGAATGGGGCGTCTTCCGGAGACCTATCCGGCTCCGATCCAGGTCTGGCGATTTGGTGATCAACTGACCATGGTCTTCCTGGGTGGTGAAGTGGTCGTCGACTACGCTCTGCGCATCCAAAGGGAGCTGGCTCCGGCTGCTACCTGGGTGACGGCCTACGCGAACGACCTGTTCGCCTACGTGGCGTCTGAACGAATTCGTCGCGAAGGCGGGTATGAGGTTGATCGATCGATGATCTATTACGATCAGCCCGGGCCCTGGGCAAAGGGCACCGAAGACGTTCTGATGCGACGCGTACACGAATTGATCAAGACGGATTCTAATCGGGGTCCGTATGGCCCGGCCGAGTCGGTTCGGCATTTCCATCTAGCCGACGGCTTTTCCATCGAACTTGTCGCTGCCGAACCCCTGATCCGCGACCCGGTCAATTTTGCGTTTGGGCCGGACGGGCGGTTATGGGTGGTCGAAATGGGTGACTACCCAAGAGGCGAAGACGGTAAGGAAAAACCGGGCGGGCGTGTGAAATTCCTGGAAGATGTGGATGGGGACGGTCGGTACGATCGAGCGACACTGTTCCTGGACGGCATTCCGTTTCCAACCGGAGTTTGGCCGTGGCGCAAGGGCGTTATCGTGACCTCGGCTCCGGATGTCCTCTATGCCGAGGATCGCGATGGCGACGGCCGAGCCGACAGCCGAACGGTGCTCTTTCATGGTTTTGTCGAGTCGAACCCACAGCATCGCATCAATGGCTTCGCCTACGGGTTGGACAACTGGCTCTATCTTGGAAGTGGCAGCTCCAGCAAAGAAATTCGATGCGTCAAAACCGGTGAAGTCGTCAATGTATCGGGTCGAGACATGAGGATCGATGCGGATCGCGACCTGTTGGAGCCGGTGAGCGGTCGCACTCAGTATGGACGTCAGCGGGACGACTGGGGGCATTGGTTTGCCAGTACCAACAGCGAACCGCTCTTTCAGTTTGTTGTCTCGGATCGCTACCTCAAACGCAACCCGTTTGTAAGATCACCGAATCCGCTCAACCACCTGCTGCAGCCTCAGTTCGCGCCACCCGTCTATCCGACCAGCCGAACGATCGATCGATTCAATGATTTGTTCGCCGCTAACCGATTCACGTCGGCGTGCGGCGTGACCGTCTTTCGGGACAGCAGCTTGGGGCGGGACGTGCAGGGTGCGGCATTCGTCTGCGAGAATGTTCACAATCTGGTCATGCGGGCCATGCTCGCGCGGGACGGTGTCCTCGTTCGCGGATCACGTCATTCCACGGAACAACACTCGGAGTTCTTGAGCTCGGACGACAACTGGTTTCGCCCGGTCTGGCTTGCGACCGGTCCGGACGGCGCACTCTGGATCGCGGACATGTACCGCATGGTGATCGAGCATCCCGAGTGGATTCCGGAGGCGTGGCAAGCACAACTGAATTTGAGAGCGGGCGAGGAGCGAGGCCGGATTTATCGAGTCTATCGAAAAGGGGAGCGGCCCGGTCCGATTCCTGATCTGGCAGCCCAAAGCTCGATGGAACTGGTCAAATTGCTGGCTTCCTCCAACGGGTGGCAACGTGACATGGCTCAGCAACAACTGGTCCATCGCGAGGATCACTCCGTGCTTGATGCGTTACGGGCCATGGCGTCCGGGCACACCGACCCGCTGGCCAGACTGCATGCCTTCTGTACGCTCGACGGCCTGGACTCGCTCGATCCCGAACTCCTGGCCGGCGGATTAGCCGACAGAGATCCGGGTGTTGTGCGCCGCGCGATTCTGCTGAGCGAATCCCATCTGAACACGTCGCCGCAAATCGGGCGGGCTCTCGAAAAACTGGTTGATCATCCCGACGTGGAGGTTCGATTCCAATTGGCGTTGACGCTCGGATATTGGAGCGATCAGCGAGCGGCCGAGTTGCTGAGCCGCCTGTTGATTGGAAACCAGGATCCGTGGATTCGGCACGCGGTGATCAGTTCGGCTCATGCACACGCCGCGGCAATGCTGCCCTTTGTGGTCCCGCGTCTCCCCGATCAACCGTCACTGGCGTCCGATATCTCGGCATTGGTGGCGACGGCCGTGGGACGCGATCCGAGTCACGGCGCGGCGACCGTGCTGCGAACGATCGCGGGCAAAGGAGAGATTCTGCGCTGGCAACTCGACGCGCTTGCAGAAGCGTTACGAGCGCTCGAACGCGAAGGGATCGATTGGCAGAAACTGAAGACGACCGATTCGCTGAAAGAGGGCCCATTGGTTGACCGGTTGAAACAGATGATCGGCCATGCAAGAAAAGTCGCCGGCGATTCGTCAAGAGACGTTGCGTTGAGGATCTCGGCGATTCCATTGCTCGGCCACGGTACTCGCCGGCAAGAGGATCTCTTGGAATTGGCCAACCTGCTCTCGGCACAGGAGCCTCCGAGCGTTCAGTCGGCGGCCGCTCAAGCAATGGGCCGTATCCCCTCCGAGCAGGTGCCGGCTGTCGTCCTGGACAACTGGGCCGGTTACGCGCCCCGGCTTCAGTCCGAACTGCTGGCCGTCCTGTTATCCCGCACCACGTGGACTCGAAAGTTACTACAGGCCGTCGAGTCTGGAACGTTGCCGCCGGCTGACTTGGATGCGGCGACTCGCGATCGCCTGCTCACGTATCGCGCGGGCGATGTCCGTGAATTGGCTGCCAGAGTGCTTTCCGGATCCGGTACCGAGAGTCGGCAACTGGTCCTGGGGCAGTACCAGGACGTGCTCAAGCTCGCCGGTAACGCGCTTCGCGGATCGGAAGTATTTGACCGAGTATGTGCCGCCTGCCACGCTTATCGAGCGATGGGTATCGAAACCGGGGCGCCGCTCGCGTCGCTGCAGGACAAGTCCTCGTCCTCTCTGCTGACCAGCCTGCTCGATCCGAATCGGGCCGTCGAACAGAAATATCGCAGCTACAGTGTTGTTACCGTAGATGGCCGTGTCACCAGCGGGTTGATCGTATCGGAATCCGCTACCGGCATGACGTTGGCACTGACCAACGGTGACCGGCAGCACCTGTTGCGAGTCGATATTGACGAGATAACCAATACCGGGAAATCGCTGATGCCCGAAGGATTGGAGCAGGATCTGTCGCGTCAGGAAATGGCCGATGTGATTGCCTTTATCCAGTCTCCCCCACGACCACCGACAGAATTGGATCCCTCTGCCGTCGTGCTCCTTCAAGGCCAGTTGAGTCAACTGGACATGACGGCAATCGGTCGACCGTCCGACAAGACGGTCCACGTCTCGCTGCCATCTCCCTTTGGACCGGTATCAGCACCCGTCTGCTCGAAACTCGACGATAGGGTGCTTAACGGTGCGCGGCCCAAACTCGCCTGGTCATCGCAGGTGATCCAGAACGGCAACGATCGCGGTGAAACGAGGATCTGGCGTTTGCCCGTCATCATGGGGGCTCGGGGCACCGTTGATCGAAAGTTCCATTTATCGATCAACGGGCACAAGATGCCGCCATTCGCGCCGACTCTTACTGACGGCAATTGGCCGGCGTCCGACGGTGCGGCGGGCGTGCGTTTCCTGGCCCTTCACACGAATGGGAAACAGGCGGTCGGATTGCTTTTCTTGACCCTGCCGGCGGCCTGGTTGCCGGTTGGAACGTCAGTGGACGTGGCGCTTGAGGATCATGGCTCGAACGGTTGGGTGGCGATCCTGCCGCACTGACGCGTCGTCGCTCGATTGCTACACTATGAGAGACCATCGTTCGCTTTTCGATGGCGGTTGCTTTCTTGAGAACAAAACGGCCTGCAGACACGAGGACAAGGAAAATGGTACCCCAGCAGGAATCACTCTCCCCAATCGCACTCTTGAATTTCTGCCGGGAACAACAGACGTTCGATATCGGCGGCGTCCGCGTCGGCGGGCGGGTGGGTGTTCAACCGACCGTGTTGATTGGAACGGTGTTCTACCACAAACATGACGTTTTGACGGATAGCCAGACCGGTGCGTTTGACGAGGATCTGGCCGAGCAGAGAATCCGACTGCAGGAAGACTTCTCGAACCGCACCGGGAATCCTTGCATGCTTGATGTCGTCGGTGCGACGCCCGAGGCGATGGTCCATCACCTGGAATTCGCCGCCCGTAAGACGGACATGCCGCTACTGATCGACGGAACCACGGCTGAAGTGCGGATCGCTGGACTCAACTTCGTCGGAACATCCGGGTTGGCCGACCGGGTTGTCTATAATTCGATCCAGCCCGAGATTACAGACGCCGAGTGGCAAGCGATTCGGGACGCGGGCGTCCGGTCGGCCATCTTGTTGACGTATTACCTGGCCGACTTCACGGCAAGGGGTCGCGTGCAGTCCGTTCGGGAGTTATTGCCCCGAGCGCAAGAGGCAGGCGTTACCCAACTCATGGTTGACACGTGTGTGCTGGACCTCGCCACACTCGGCCAGGCCTGCAGCGCTATGTACGACATCAAGCAGGAATTCGGACTCCCCGTCGGTGGTGGAGTGCACAATGCCGTTGCCGTCTGGAAGGGGCTCAAGACGAAAATGGGTCAGCAAGCCGAGAAACCCTGCATTGCGTCGGTCTCGGCCGCGTCGGTGGCCATGGGTGCCGACTTCCTTCTGTACGGTCCGATTGAGGACGCGCCGGTCGTCTTTCCCGCCGTGGCCATGGTCGACACGGCGCTGAGCCAGCTTGCCATGGAACGCGACGAGACGCCGGTGGCGGACCATCCGAGATTTCGCATCGGGTAACCCGGCGAGTAACCGGCGCGCGGACCGCACTCTTCGTCCAACGGAGTTCGCCGGTAATCACTCACGCCGTCGTCGTTGCGGCCCTAGCGAT
>CAYNDU010000035.1:0-19164 GCA_964395615.1 uncultured Pirellulaceae bacterium
TAGCTGTCAAAATTCCCAATATCAAATCGCGGTTCATTCGGTCCGAGGATAACGCCGTACCCGCGACGTCCTTGTTGCAGCAGTATTCGGATCGCGTCGGTTAGCTGGATTTCTCCACCTTTGCCCGGACGCGTTTCGTGCAGTGCGTCAAAAATGGCCGGACTGAAGACATATCGGGCGGCCACCGCCCATTGGCTCGGCGCCGTCGCCACATCCGGTTTTTCGACGACGTCTTCCAACACAAATGTCTCGCCGGTAATATCGCCAGGCTTCGCGATCCCGTAATGGACTACTTCCTCGCGCGGGACCTTAACAAAGGCGACTACGACCGCGGCCTCACGCGATTCGAATAACTCGACCATGCGGCGGACAATGTCCGACTGGGCGTGCAGGCCAATGATCGAGTCTCCCAAAGCCACCACGAACGGCTGACGCCCAACCAAGGGCTCGGCGCACAAAACGGCGTGCCCCAGTCCCAATTGGCGACGTTGCCTGGTATAGAAATATTCCATCTCCTGGCGCTCGAATTCCAGGTCCTCCAACTGGTCTTCTCGCCCCGTCTCGCGCAGATACGTCGTCAACTGCTCATCGATATCGAAATGCTGCTCAATGGAGGACTTGCCGTGCGATGTGATGAACAACAGGCGGCGGATATGGGACAGGCCCAGCTCTTCCACGACGTACTGCACAACCGGTTTACGGCCCACCGATAACATCTCTTTCGGCTGGCTCTTGGTCGCAGGGAGCAGTCGCGTTCCATGTCCGGCGACCGGGACGACGGCAATATCGATGGCCATGAGTTTTCCTGGTTCCTTCACTTGGTCTTGGACGGCACGGTCGTTGCCGGCCGATCTTCGTCAATGCGGCCCCGCGGCCGCACGCTCTGGCGGCCCTGCGGCCGCAATTCGTATCGGGGCGTTTATTGAGCGCCCGAATGCTTGGTTTCCATTTGCTTGAGCAGTTCCTGGTATTGACGACTGGCCGGCTGAAGGGCGGTCAGTCGGCGCGCACACTGGAGGGCCTTTTCGGTATCCCCGAACTTGTCATAGAACAGGACCAGCGCAAGCAGGAACTGGTCGTTACTCGGTTCCAATTGAACGGCACGGAACAGCGCCTGTTCGGCCTTTTGCCGTTCGCCATGCATATAAAGCGACAGGCCGTATCGATATTGAATGGCCCCGGCATCCGGGAGCAGCCGCGCGTCGCGCGCGAGAAGATCCAACTCCTGCCGCCGAAAGTCATCGACCTCTGCTTGCCGTTTGGCCATCGCGTCGTTCGGCACCGGCCGGCCCGTGCGGCGTCGATCGATTTCGATTTGCTGTTCGATGACGGCGGCCAGATTGGATCGAGGGCCCGTAAGACGCGGTTCGACGCGCATCGCCTTCCGGTACGCGGACTCGGCTTCGGCCAGCTTCCCCATCGATTCCCAAAGTACGCCCAACGCCAGGTGGGCACCGCCTCGGTCGTTGGACTCTTTGAGCGAGTCGATGTACAGATCAACGGCACGATCCAGGTCCGATCGTTGGGCACCGTTCAGCAGTTCCGGCAGGACTTGAGCCGGCACATGCGCCAGGACTCGGCCTGCCTCGGCCCGTACGGTCCGCGCGGGATCGTTCAGTAGCGGCACCAGCGCCTGCACTCGCGGTCGAAGCTCCGTGGCCACTTGCTGCACATGCTCGGGCTGTAATCGCTGAGAACCCATGCTCGGGAAGAGATCCAGAAAGCGCATCACGGCGGCCAGACGAACCTGGGGGTCGGGGTCTTTGAGTGCCGCGTACTCGGGTGCGAAACCACTCACGTCGCGCAGAAAACCTCGCTGGCGAATGGCCGAGGCCCTCGCAATGGCCGGCCAATGGCGGTCGGTCGCCAGGGCGGCCAGCCGTTGAGCGGCATCCTCATCGCCTCGTCGACCGGCCGCAAGGGCCACGGCATAATGGTCGTCAAATTTCTCCTTGCGATACCATTTCTTGACGTTGTCCAACGCCCATTGGTCCAGCCGTTTGAGTTCCTTGCCGATCTCCTTGTCCCCTTGCTCCGCCTGTTCCATCCAGTCGCGATACTGGTGGAGGTTCGAACGTTTTTCGGGTGAAATCTCCGCTTCGGTCAGATGGCAACGCGTGCAGGCATTCGGCAGTCCCAACGATACGCTTAAATCGGGCCGAGGGATTCTGATGCTGTGATCACGGCGGGGGTCAACCTCCATGTACGTCGTTTCCGGCATATGGCACTCGACGCAAAGTGAGCCGCTGGAGTCTTCCTTGTGAAAATGGTGCGCCGGCGAATCGTACTTGGCGCCCGCATGCTGATGGCAGGACGTGCAGGTCTCATTGCCGGGATGTTTGAGACGAGCCGTGTGGGGATCGTGGCAATCGGTGCAGCGAATGTCCTTGTGATACATCTTGCTCTGAATGAACGACCCATACACGTAATCTTCGTCCTTGATTTGACCATCCGCGTAATAGGTGGCCTCGTCGAGCAGTTCGTTGTTGAAGTGGTCGTAGAACCGACCTCCGGGCCTGAAGTGCGAAGCATACACTTGACGCCGTGAGTGACAGGGGGCGCATGCGTCAATCTGCGGTCTCGTGTCGGCCGTCTTCAGCTTGGCCAGACCGGTCCCTTTCTTGCGGTCCCAAAAAAGGGATCGACTGCGTGCCAATTCGACATGCAGACTCGCTGGGCCGTGACACGCTTCACAACTGACGTCGATTTCCGACCAGGTCGTGTGATAGGTCAGGGTCCGGTCATTGAATTTCTTCTGCAGGTTGGTCGAGTGGCAATACGCACACATGTTGTTCCAGCGTTGAGCGATCCCCGTCCAATGCAAATCGTCGGAAGGATCGAGCTTGGTCGCGACGTCGGGCGGCGGCAAATAGAACCACTCCTTTTTTTCGGTGTCCCATGATACGCGCAAGACCTGCACTCGAGCCACTTCACCCTCCGGCAGGTCGGCCGGCCGGTCGAATTCCACCATGTACTGCTGCAGCGGTCGGACGCCGAGCACATATTTCACCTGAAAGTCGGACATCTTACCGTCCGGGCCCTCGGTGTGGATCATGAATTTTCCATCGCGCCGAAACATGCGTGATTCGATGCCGTGATGCGTGATCCTCGCGTCGTCGAAGTCGGCCAACACGGTCCGATCGGTTGCGAGATCCATGGCCCGGTCATGATCCGAGCCCTGCCACAACTTCATCTCGGCCGCGTGGCATTCGGCACATGCCTGGCGACCGACATAGACGGCTCGGGTTTCATCGGGAAGGCACCGCCACCAATCGGCGAGCAGCCATGAGCCCAGGCAGGCAAGAACCAGTGTGGCGCAGGCCCCCCACCAGGTCGATCGACGGCGTTCTGCCTGGCCGGTGGGGCCAACCGGGGGAACGGGTCGATCGTCTTCGGCCGTCAACATGCAGAAATCCTTGGAAAGTGTGGCAAAAGGACGGATGAGTCTGTTCCTGCCCCCAGGGCGAGGCGTTGGCAAAACGCCTTCGACAACGGCTCGCCGCAACCGGCACCGCAAGGGATCCCGATTATCGGGCCAACTCTCTCACGTCCCAGGTTCGGCAGGCCCAGCAGAATGGCCCGATGCACGACCCCTGATTATCAACGGCGCACGTCGTGGTGGCAAGCCGGTCCGGGGACTTGTTGTCAGGTGGTATTCGCTGAGATAATGCCGGCCGACATAACGATACCGGTGTCCATCAGCATTCTGAGAACGATCCTGTCAGGAGACGTGGCCCATGCATCCATCGACGTCGGCCGACACATTCGGCGAATCGTCCGAGGAATTTGAAGCGGCGAGACCGTCGGCTCGGCGGCCCGATCGTCGGCACCTGCTCCAGCTGCTGGCCGCCCTGGGGGTCGGCACGGCCGTCTTCCGGCGCGCGCTGGCAGGTCAGGTAGCGCAGGAGCAACGCGTGACGGCCGAGATGGTCGAACAGGCACTCTGGGTGGCTGGAATCGAGATGGACGACGACGCGCGCAAAGAGACCGCACAGTCGCTCCAGCAAACGCTCAACGGATTCGACGAGCTGCGCCAAATCGAAATGCCCAATTCCGTGCCGCCCGCGCTCTATTTCCACGCTCAACCGGAAAACCCTCCCGGTCGGCCGATCGACCGCCGGCCGGCCCAACCGATGGACTGGAGCAGTTTGCCCAAGCCGGGCACGAATGAAGAGCTCGCTTTCCTGCCGGTTACCGAGCTGGCGGCACTGGTTCGATCGCGTCAGGTTTCTTCGGTCGAGTTGACCAGGATGTACTTGGAGCGTCTCCATCGTTTCGATCAAATGCTCCATTGTGTCGTTACGTTCACGGACGATCTGGCACTGCGGCAAGCGAAGCGGGCGGACAAGGAAATCGCCGCCGGTCGATACCGGGGCCCCTTGCACGGGATTCCATGGGGCGCCAAGGACCTGATTGCCTATCCTCCATTTCCAACCACGTGGGGCGCCCCGCAATATCGAGAGCAGGTGATCGACGGGAAAGCGACCGTTGCCCACCGACTCGATCAGGCGGGCGCTGTTTTGCTTGCCAAGCTGTCTCTCGGCACACTCGCCTGGGGGGACCTCTGGTTCGGTGGCAAGACACGGAATCCGTGGGATCCCGAGCAGGGTTCCAGCGGATCGTCGGCCGGTTCGGCGGCGGCGGTGGCCGGCGGACTCGTCGGTTTCGCACTTGGCAGTGAAACGCTCGGCAGTATCGTCTCTCCCTGCCGACGATGCGGTGCCACCGGTCTTCGGCCGACATTCGGCCGTGTGAGCCGTTTTGGTTGTATGACGCTGGCCTGGAGTATGGACAAGATTGGACCGATTGCCCGTTCCGTGGAAGACACGGCACTGGTCCTGTCGGTCATCGAAGGACCCGATGGGTATGATCCCACGGCCGTCTCCCGGCCCTTCCATTGGCCCGCCCGACGCGAGTTTCGCTCACTGAAGGTCGGTTATTTCAGCGATGTCGACCAGGAGCGACCTCATCCAGAACTGGATGTCTTACGGGATCTCGGTGTGCAACTGATCCCGATCGAATTGCCAACGTCGCCGCCGGCCGGCCCCATTGTCTCCATTCTCAACACGGAAGCCGCCACGGCCTTCGACGAGTTGTATCGGAGCGGAGAATTGGAGGGATTGAATCGGTGGCCCGGCGCATGGCGCCCGGCGCGTCTGATTCCTGCTGTCGAGTATTTAAGGGCCAACCGGGCGAGGACGTTGCTGATGCAAGCGATGAAGACCGTCTTCGAGAAGGTTGACCTTTACGTCGGCGGTCGCGACCTGGTCATTACGAATTTGACAGGTCATCCGACGGTCGTCATGCCGCACGGGTTGGTGAAACGGGGCGAACGGCGGGTGCCGACTGCGCTGACGTTTACCGGTGACCTCTTTGACGAACCGAGACTTCTTAGCCTCACACACGCCTATCAACGGGCGACCGGCCATCACCTGAGCCATCCGGATCTGGCGTCGTTTGAGTAGTGTTACGTGGCGGCGGCTCGTGCGTCGGGCGCCGTCGGTGTTGCTCGTTCGTGCTGCTTCCGTGATTCACGGTTGCGCCGTCGGAGCACCGTTGACTTGTACGTTCGTCTGGGACGTGTAAGATGGAGCCGTGTAGCACGTGAGCAAGTGCCAGGCCCATGCGTCGGCACGTGCTGTCATCAGAGCGCCGGACGAATCGTTCGAAGAGAATGTAGATCGGGAGGCGCTCGTTGGTTGTGCGAGCGCACCTTCGTGTCCGCTCAAGTCCGCCACGTAAAAGCCCGCCACCCTCAATGTCGAGCGATCTGCCAGGAGTGAATGGACATGGAGTCGGAGTTCGACTGTGTCAGTGTCGAGCCGATTACCGGGCTGGATGCCACGGTGCAAGTTCCTGGGTCGAAGAGCATCACGAACCGCGCTTTGGTATGCGCCGCGATGGCCCAGGGTCGATCGACACTCACCGGCGCTTTGGACAGCGAGGATACCGGCGTCATGATCCGCGCGCTGGGTCAACTGGGCGTTGGATGTTCCGCGAACAACGATCGCACGGAGTTACGCATCGACGGCTGCGGAGGCCGTTTTCCCGAGGATTCGGTCCAATTGCATGTTGCGAACAGCGGCACGACGATGCGATTCCTCACCGCGCTGCTCGCCGCCTCCCATGGCCGTTTCCGAGTGGACGGGATCGCCCGCATGCGCGAGCGCCCGATCGCCGATCTTCTGAGCGCTCTGCAAACGCTTGGCGGCGGCGCTCGAAGTGAAAAAGACAACGGGTGTCCCCCGGTGGTTCTCGACGCCAACGGCCTGAACGGTGGTGTTGCGTCGATTCGAGGAGATATTTCGAGCCAGTTTCTCAGCGGGCTGCTGATGGCGTCGCCCCTGGCAGCCTCTCCCGTGCGGTTGTTGGTTGAAGGCCCATTGGTTTCACAACCGTATGTCCGAATGACCATGGAGGTGATGAAGGCCTTCGGCGTGTGCGTTTCGGAACGGGCCATGCAGCAGTTCGAGATTTCTGCGCCGAGCGAATATCGGGCGACCAGTTATTCTATTGAGCCTGATGCTTCGGCCGCCAGCTACTTCTGGGCTGCCGCTGCGATCGCGGGTGGCCGGGTCGCGGTTCAAGGGCTGGGGCCGAACTCGCTGCAAGGGGACGTGGCGTTCTGCGATTGTCTGGAGCGGATGGGCTGTGTCATCGAGCGACGGCAGGCGGCGATTTCCGTTCAGGGCCCGGCGCGTCATGGTATTGATGTGGATATGAATGCGATCAGCGATACGGTGCAGACGCTGGCGGCCGTGGCCCTTTTTGTGGACAGCCCGACCGTCGTGCGCGGCGTGGCGCACATTCGGCACAAAGAGACCGATCGCATTGCCGACCTGGCTCGCGAAATCCGAAAGCTCGGCGCGCACGTTGCTGAATTCGAGGACGGCCTGCGGATCACGCCTGGCGTGACACAACCTGCGACGATCGAGACTTACAATGACCACCGGATGGCAATGAGTCTGGCGCTGGCCGGTTTGCGCATTCGCGGAGTTCGTATTCGCAATCCCCGCTGCACGGAAAAGACCTATCCGCATTTTTTCAACGACCTGCGCCAACTGGGTGAGTGAGGCGACTTTTCGTCGTTCGGTTCAAAGACCGGGGGGCGCCGTTCACGACTGGCGGCGTGCGCCGCCAACTCGGTCACACGGTCTTTCGTTCCTGGATGGCAGCCAGGCAAACGCGAATGCGGTATTCGACTTCCGCGATTAGCTGTTCATCGCTCATCTCTTGAATCGCGGCCGCAGAGATCGCCGGGCCGACCTCGGACGAAAGCGTGGCCAACCGGGGGAATTTGGCCGATCGGGGCCACGCGTCGAAGGCGCCCGAGACGGCCATCGGCAGGATTTGGCATCTGCCACGACGTGCCAGGGCCAGGAATCCGGGCTGCAACGTCTGCAGTTCGCCGTCCTTCGAACGAGTCCCTTCGGGAAAGATGTGCACGATTTCTTCACGCCGGAGGCGCCGTAACATTTCTTTGACGCCACCCACACCCATGCCGCTTCGATCGATGGGGATGGCATCCAGGTAGCGAATGATCCAGCCGAACAGGAAGAAGCGAAAAAGTGTCTTGCGCGCCAGGTAGCCTAACTGAGGTTTGAAGCTGATTCCGACCAGGACTGGATCAAAGAAACTCTGGTGATTCGAGCAGACGAGGACCCCGCCTTCGGCCGGCAAGTGCCTGCGCCCTCGGCACCGGAACCGGAAAAAGACGATCGCCATGATACAAAGCCAGCACTTGAACAAGTGATAGCCTATGTGTCGCCAGAAGGGACGTGGTTCAATTCGAGCAGTCATGTCGTGTGGTCAAAGTTCTCCAGGTACGTTCGTGGTCTTGGCCGTGGGGCACGAGTGGGCATGTTCGAAATCCGGCCGCGATCGGCGGTGAAAACAACGGCTCACAAAGCAGGGCTTTCGGGCCCGGTCATTCTCGCGCGGACCCGTCGCTCCAGTTCATCGACGACTTCGTCGAGTGACTGGCCGTCGGTAGGAAAGATGACCGCATCGTCGGCGGCAACCAGTCTACCAAAAACGCGAGCCTCATCCTCGAGATCACGGCGGGTCTGTTGGGCGAGCACTTCATCAAGTGTCACGGTCTCGCCTTGCTGCGTCAGCTGCCGCCAACGCCGCTGCGCTCGGCATTGAGGCGAGGCGGTGACAAAGAACTTGCACTCGGCGTGCGGGAAGACGATCGTCCCCTGGTCACGGCCTTCGGTGACGATGTCGTCGTCGTCGGCCAGGCGGCGCTGGAGCAAGATCAGATGTTCTCGAGCCAGGCGGTTGTCGGCAACCTGTCGCACTCGTCGAGTCAGGGCCGGTTGCCGGATTGCGTCCGTCACATCGCGTCCAGCCAGAATCACACGCTGGCCGTCAAATGCGACATCGAGCTGCGCCGCGATTCGCCCGACCGCTTCGGTGTCGTCAAGCGCCGTTTGTTGTTCGAGGGCGGCGAGTGTCAACGCGCGATAGGTCGCACCCGTATCGAGGAATCGGAAGCCGAGCCGGTCTGCCAGATTCTTTGCGACGGAACTCTTGCCCGCTCCGGCCGGTCCATCAATGGTGACGATCATTGGGCGCTTCTCAACGGATCAATGTTTCAAAAGGTCTCTCTCGCTTCGCCTTGATCGGCTCTCGGCGAAACGGGATGGCATGGCTCAAAATCTCGACGGTTTGGATCGCTATTACATACTGTTTGTCGGCCCGCTATGCCTGGAACGTAGGACCGGCGACGCTGAACCGCAACGGCCACCGATGCGAGTGCTTTGTCCAATTTTATTTTTGGGGTTGGCCAAATCCGAAATTGTCGCCACACCACGAGTTGCGCGACGGCCAACCCCAACGTTGAAAGTTGTCAAAGCACTAGGCCCACCTTGCTTCGAATTGCCTCCAGGCGTGTGCCTCCAGTTCCACTCGGACAGCGCCGTCGTCGACCGTGCAATCGGTGAGCGGTTGTCCATGGAAATCGACCTGTCGAGCCGTTCCGACCGGCCGAAAAGCGCTTAGTTTTGCCCGCGCCGGGTCGCCTGCCGTTTCGAGCAAGCGTACCGTGAATCCGACAAGCTTGTCCGCCTCGAGCAGCGGTTCCCACGCCGTGGCGACAACGGCACGATTGCTGATGTGGAACAGCCATCCGCTCGGACTATTCTCCGGCGGCCCGGCGTCATCGCGCACCAGGGCGACCGGTGTCAGCAACGATTCGGATTCGAGCAGGGGGTTTCTTGCATCCACCGCAATTCCAAGCTCGAACGATCTACACGCTTCTCCGGACGTTATCAGCAGGGAATCAAGAGTTCTTCCACTTGTCCGACGATGATAGGGCAAGCCGCCGGTCAGGATGGTAGTACATCGTGACGACTCGTCCACGTCGATGTAATTCGGTGCTTCCAGGCGTTTCGATTCGGCTCGATCCCGCAATTGGTTGACGGACCGCCAGAGAAGAGCCGACTCGTTATTCCACGCGAATCGGCACGCGAAATACGATTCCCAAGGATCCGATTCCAATTCGCATAGCGGTTCCAGATCGATTTGGATCTGAATCACGCGGCTCCCTCGCCACAACCGAAATCGCTGTTGATAGCGCGCCAGGATCGAGCCGCTGCGGTCAACCAGCCGTCCGCGACTGGTGATCTCGCCGAGCGTGGCCGTAGAAGACGTGACTGCGACATCGTCGGCGGCCATCACGGAATAGATCTGGTTGCCCGGCCCGCCGCCGTGAACACCTCCGCGCGGCCGCCGCACCGCCAACTGCTGCGACATGCGGTTACCCCTGGAGGCGAAACTATAGACACCTTGTAACGCGCCGGTATGCGGGTCGATCCGGGCGTCCACGAATTCGTTGTAAAGTCGCCCCGGCTCGGCAAGAGTCTTTTCCGGGCTCGGTTTGGTTCTCGTTGACGACTGGCAGTCGAGCCAAACGAATCCCAGCGCCGGAATGTCGACGACCACCTGCTGTTGTTTCGGGCCGACCGACGCCGAATAGACGGGCTTTTCAATCGCGGGCGCCGTCGTGAGCTCCGGTAATTCCAGGCCCACACGTCGCACCTGGCTCATCGAATTGATCAAGAGATAGCCTCGGCGCGGGGCTTGAGACTGGCGGGGGATCAGCGTCGCTAACCGATCGGCCGCCCGCTGCAGTTCCTGCGTTGCCACGGCCACCGAGTCGGCTCGACTGGGCACATCCCCGGCCAGGTCGACGCACCGAAGCGAGTCGCTCACTGACTTGCTGGAACGATTCGACACCAGTTGGGAGACCACATCAAGGGTCTGAGCGGCCGACGCGATCGAATGGTGCTGCCAGTATTTGCGAGTGCGCGAAACGGCCTGTTTCCGCGAGTCCTCATACGCCCCGGCGAGGTAATGCGATTCGTACTGATCGGCATGAAACTGGTCGACTTGTCCAGCGTAGTCGGTGTCGCGGAAGTACTGTTCGACTGTGACCAGTTTTCCCAGCACGGCACCGTACCGAGCGGTGCGGAGTAAGTCCTCGTGCCATGTACAGGCGTGCCCAGGCCAATGTGCCAGGCAAAGCGTGGCGACATGGTCCATGTCCATCGTTTCGCCCAGTTTGGATGCCAGCGCCAAGAAGGTCTCGGGATCTCCCGCGTCATGTGGCGTTCGGCTCAATATGTCCAGGGACGATTTGTCATGGCCCTCCCAACGGACTTTAACCTGTCGGCCCTCGGGCAGATGCCCGTGGCCCAGCGTGGCATGCAGGGCCCCCTGACAGCCAAATTGATGCAGAAGCTGCGCAGAAAGAATGGAGAAACCAAATGTCCGACGCCCATAAACGCTCGGTTCGGCCCGGATCAGGTCACGGAAAAGGTCCCGACCGGCATGCAACTGTCCCAGAACGGTTTCCGCCGCGAGCAGCCCTGACCGTAATTCGACGGCGTCACCCCCGATCAAGCCGACGCGATCCTCCTTGACGCCTTCTTGGATAGCCGAGAACGTGAGAGGTGCCGTCTCCTTGATGCATTCCAGGTCGGAGGCCGAGCACAAGAGGTTCGTGACATGCCCGTGCCGCAACTCTGTGGCCAAGGGTGAGCCGACTCGAGTCGGCGCGATGAGCGTGATATCGATCAGATAGGCATCGACCGCGTAGTAATGGTCTCTCTCCTGGGCCAACAGATCGAAGCATGCATGTAACTGGTCGCGCGCTCGATCCGGGCGGTCCTCCATCACTGCCGTCGCCCCTTGCACGACCTGTTGAAAGAAATGGACTTCATCCAGGCAGGTCGAATAGCGCATTTGGCGCGTGAGCAACTCAACCTGCAAGTAGCAGTACCCGAGCGCGAAGAAGTCGGCGACCAGCTCCGGGTCTGCCTGACGCGCCCTTTCATTCATCGGAGCCAGTACTTCGGCCACAATTTGCGAGCGTTTCCGGTCGCCCAAAATGACGACCGCCCCTTCCTTCCGTGCCCGATCGACGAAGCCGACGGGTAACTCCTCCTCGGCGATCCCAGGAACCATCAGCAGTCGGTGCTCCAGGTTGTCGGGCGGCGTGTCGGCTCGATACCAGTTCGGGGCGGCCTGGGTGGCGTCCCAAAGGGCCGGGTGCCAGAGCGCTGTCCAGGCGGCCAGGAGGCCGTCGGCTCGACCGCCCGTGTGGTGCATCGGGAAATCTTCCAAACTGTGACAGGGTAACAGGATACACGTTTCCTGGTAGGTCATGTCGCGTGCCACGGTCGGGAGGAATGGAGGATATCAGTCAGGGGTGCACATCCGGTCGTTTGTTCTACGATATCTGCAGGAACCGTGCCTGTCGAGCGTCGATTTCTCAGCGTTCCGTTGTTCGGCACCGGTCGGACGGGGGTTGGACTTCACCGGTCCGGCCGCTTCCGGTACGACACGTCCTCCGGACGGACGCCGTGAGCGCAAACGACCCGAGAATCGCCGAATTCCGCTCGTACAGGGGGGCTATTTGTTGACAATTCGGCACTAGTCTCGGTAGAGTAGAGCTTATAGTAGGGAACAGGGGAAACGTTGACCATCATTCACCGTCCCGTTCTTATCGTTTTTATCTTGTCGTCATCAAATGCGGAACGATTCCGTTTGGTCAACGAACACCGCACCAAGGGATGGCCCGCCTACAGGAAACGGCCCGATTGTCCGGCCGTTGGTGGACGAATGTTTGCAGGGAGTAACCCGTGTTTGCTGGGCGTGCGTCGCGACGTCCGAAATGACGACACGATCCTGGATCGCAGGTTTTCAGACGCGGTGACCGGGCGGCCGCCTATGGAGTGGTCGATCGTTCCTGTTCGGGGAAAGTTGGCCTATTCGGGGAAAGTTGGTGTGCGACGACGATCGCCATCGAAGGGCTGAGATAGCAGAGGCGGATGTGCGTAGGGCTGAATAGCTTTGGCTCGAGGCTGGTTATTCGAGGATGCAGAGGGGACGATTCATGGCAAAAACTGCCGGCGTTTGGGGAATTGACATTGGCCAGGCCGCGTTTAAGGCCCTGCGGTGCCAGTTGGTCGATGGAAAGGTGGTGGCCGATGCATTCGACTACATCGAATATCCGAAGATTCTGAGTCAACCGGAAGCCGAACCGGAGAAGATGATTCAGGAGGCCATTGAGCAGTTCTTGTCGCGCAATGATTTGAAAGGGTACCGCGTCGCGCTGGCGGTTCCCGGTCAGAACGGCCTGGCCAAGTTCTTCAAGCCGCCACCCGTCGATGCAAAACGCATTCCGGAGCTGGTCAAGTTCGAGGCCAAGCAACAGATCCCCTTTGCGCTGGAAGACGTGATCTGGGATTTCCAGCAGATGGGCGGGGCGGAGGTGGACGGTTTCGCCTTGGAGACTGAGGTGGGGCTATTCGCCATGAAACGCGAGCAAGTGTTTCGTGCGATGAGGCCATTTCAGGAGCCGGGTGTTGAGCTCGACTTTATCCAGTTGGCGCCGCTGAGTATCTATAACTTCATCACGTACGATGTGTTGTCCAAGGATGCCGGGGTCACAGAATACAATCCCGATGACCCTCCGCCGTCTCTTGTCGTGCTGTCGATGGGGACCGACACGACCGATCTGGTCGTGACCAACGGTTTTCGGGTCTGGCAACGAAGTATTCCGCTCGGCGGCAATCACTTCACCAAGCAGTTGACGAAGGAACTGAAGTTGACGTTTGCCAAGGCCGAGCACCTCAAACGGAATGCTCGCCAGGCAGAAGATCCTCGGGCCGTGTTCAAAGCCATGCGCCCGGTTTTCAATGATTTGGTGACGGAAGTTCAGCGTTCGATCGGTTATTTTCAGGGGATCGATCGGAAGGCCAAGATCGGCGGCGTCGTGGTTTTGGGCAATGCGGTGAAGCTGCCGGGACTTCGTCAGTTTCTGGCGAAGAACCTGGGTTACGAAGTGAGCCAATTCGACCGCTTCAGCAAGCTCGAAGGATCGGCCGTACTTTCGGCTCCCGCTTTTCGAGATAACCAGCTCTCGTTTGCCGTCAGTTACGGGCTCTGTCTGCAGGGACTGGGCGAAGCCAATTTGCAGACGAACCTGGTGCCCCCCGAGATCATGACCGACCGGCTGGTGCGGTCCAAAAAGCCCTGGGCGGTGGCAAGTGTTGCCGCGCTATTGTTGGCCTGCACGTTCAACGTCGCATTCTACTCCAGTCGGTTGCACCAGGTGGAGGAGGATCGCCAGGTTGCCAATGTCAGTTGGAAGCAGGCTTCCGACGCGATAAATCAGGCGAATTCGGTCAGTACGGAGTGGAAGGGAAAAGATGAAGCGTTGAAGACGCAACTTCAGCGCATCGAAGCGGTGGGCGAGGAATTGGTGGGCAATGCTGATCGGCGAGTGCTCTGGCTGGAGATGCTCAAGACGTTGAATACTGCGATGCCTGTTACCCCGAATATCAATCCGGGTGAAATACCAGACGTCGACAAGGTGAAATTCTGGGAACGCCAGGAGATTCACGTAGAACAGTGCGACGTGCAGTACTACGACGACCTGAAAACCTGGTTCGCTGAATCGGTTAAGAATCGCTACATTATGCAGGCCAAGACGGTACCGTCGTTGCGCCCTGTACCGGCGGCCGCTGTGAACGCGACGGCGACTGCCGCCGCTCCAGCCGGGCCGACGGGGAAGGGGTGGGTGGTCGAACTGCAATGCTATCACTTCTACAACAAGGATCTCAGTAAACAGGGCTTGAAGCACGTCCTGACGACGTTGATTCATAACCTGAAAAACGGCAAAGTTGTTTTTCCGGTGCCGATCAACAAGATTCGGCCCGGTGTCATGGTCCGCCATCCCGTTGCTGCCGGCCGCAGCGCCGATTTGAGGGTGACCGATTTCCAGCCGGTCTTGCAGCCCGACGCTCAGACGGGCAAGGATACGCTTACCGGCTATACCATGAAACTCGCGGGGGTCGAAAACCCGTTAAACGTGGCGCGGGACGGTCTGATTCCAGTGGTCTTTACGATGCAGGAAATGGGGATTGATTACCCTCTGGTTACGACCAACAACCGCATTGACAAAGAAGCTCAAGTACCGAATCCGAACTACGAGCCACCGGAAAGCGGTTACGGGGGTGATCCGGAAGCGGGTGGGCCCGGCTCGGGGGCACCTGGGATTTCGGGCAGTGGAGCCGGTGCCGGTGCCTCGCTCGGCTTGCCCGGAGAGGGTGGATCTGCCGGAAGCGGGGCGGGTGGGTTTGGCAGCGGCGCTCCTTCGCAAAAGAGCGATGAGCCGCAAGAGCCTCCGTTCCTGACGGTGCCGCGGTACGATTGCAACGTGCAATTTGTTTGGACCGAGAAACTGCTCAGCGATCGCCTCGAACAACAGGTCAAGCAATGGGAGGCCGAGAAGCTGCAACAAAGCTCGCAGACTTCGACCGATACGGATCTCGCGGCGAACTTGGGAGGGGGTGCTTAACATGGATCAATTCAAGCAATATATGACGGTTGCGATCAAGTATCATTTCTGGATCCTTTGTGGAGCGATCATGTTGCTCTTCATCGGTACCTGGTTCGTTGCCACCGGGCAGATGAGCGATGTCACGCAGTCGCGTGTTTCCGCGATCAACTCGGCTTACTCCCAAGGCGAGTCGATCGTCGGCGTTACCAACCATCCGAACGATAAGTCGGCCGCGATGATGGAGGTACTGAATCAGGGCGAAGCCATACAGGTCAAGAACGCCTGGGAGCTTCGTTATCGGGAACAGGAGGACGTGCTGAAATGGCCCGTGGAGTTGCTGCCCGATTTCATCGCCAAGGTCGAGGATCTTAAGCCGATCGAACTAAAGGTAGAGTATCCGACGGCGCCCGAAAACGAGCTTCCTCCGGACTTGTTGGGCCGCTATCGAAACTATATCGAAAATGAACTGCCTGAGTTGGCCAAGGTGATTGGAGCGCAGTGGCAGTCGAGCGGCGCACCCGCGACTGGCGGTTACGGCGACATGATGGGTGGAGGGGATTTCGGGGAAGACGGAAGCATGGAAGACGGTGCGTCGGAAGGGGATGAGGATTCTGGTTTGGGCGACGAATACGACAGTGGGGCGTCGACCACGAGTGAAGACGAGTCGGTCATCGTGGCGTGGAACTCGGCGAACCAGAACGCCTTGCAACAATCGCGGTTTGCCTGGGCAAGCACGCCGACGACGCTGCAGGTACTTTACGCCCAGGAAGATCTCTGGGTATTGCACGCCCTGATGAAGGTTATCAAAAAGACGAATGGCGATGCCGACGCTCAATACAACGCGGCGATTAAAGAAATCGTTTCGATTGAACTCGGTGCCACGGCTCGGGGAATCAAGGAAGTCGGCGGAGTCGGCTCGATCAGCTCAGGATCGTCGGGCGGCGAGTCGTTCTACGGATCAGGTGATAGTGAAGGGGAGGGAGAAGCGGATGCCGGTGATCCGGGCGCTGCCTTTGGATCGGGAAGCGGATCTGGATCTTCCCCCTATTCGTCGGATGGAGCGACGGCGACCGGCGCCGACCCGGCCGAGAACCGGTATGTCGACGCAGACAACGAACCGATGTCAGGATCAAAACTTCGTACGTCCATGAAATCGGACGCGCCGACCGATGCGTTTCTCGTCGTCGCCAAACGTATGCCGCTGCGCGTACGATTCAAAATGAATGTACTCAAACTTCCGCTCCTGCTCTCCGAATGTGCTCAATCCAGCTTGCCGGTTGAAGTGCGGCAGGTCCGCATCAACGCACCGGCGGGTGGAGGACCGGGAGCCGGTGGCTTGGGCGGCGGTTTTGGAGAGGGAAGCGACGCGCCAAGTATTATGGGCGCGGGAGCCGGCACGGGTGGCGCCGGCGCTTCGCTCGGAGCGCCGGGAGACGACTCCGGAGGTTCTGGAGGCGGATTCGGCAGCGGAGGTTTCGGCAGCGGCGGCTTTGGCAGTGGTGGATTCGGCAGTGGCGGGTTCGGAAGTGGAGGTGGGAGTGGAATGGAAGATGGCCTGGATGGCAGTGGTGGGGCCCCGAACGTCGACTATGAGTCGCCCTACGATGCCGAAGTTGAGATTTACGGAGTCATCTACATTTACAATCCAGTCAATCCCAAAAAACTGGGACTGCCCGACGATGAAGATGCTGGTACAACCGACCAGACGGCCGGCCCGACCACATCGGAACCGGCGACGCCCGATGCCGCGTCCAGCACACCAGGCGCGGGTGGAAACGTTACCGATGGTGCGGCAGCGGCCAGCAGTTCGCCCTAACCGGCGATGTTCGGGGGCGCGGGGTAAGGAGTTTTATCCAGGAGTTTTTTTCGATGAAGAAACCAAAAGTGTCGCTCGGACCCGACGGGTTCAAAGGACTGATGATCCAACACGTTGAAAAAATCGTGTTTGGAGTGGCCGTTGTGGTGGTCGTCCTGTTTGTTTACCTCGGCGCGAGCCTGGAATCGTTCGAGACGAACAAGACGCCCGATAGACTCCAGAATCTGGCGACCGAGGCAGTCGCCCATGTGAATGCCACGAAGCCGGAGATCCTGCAGGCCGAACGAATTCCTCGCGATGGCAAAGGAGGTCAGTTTGAATACCGCGTGCAGGAACGGGGCGTCTCGACCGACCCCGGCGTCTATGCGCTGACGGTTCCTCTCGATCCGCCGTCCGGACGACCCGGTAGTAAACGCGAAGATCCCCAATTGCTGAAACCCATCAAACTGGAGACCGGGACCGTTATCGGCGCTATCTGCGTTAATGGCGGTGATGACCGTGTCGGCCCGCTCGAAGACCTGGAATTCGCCGAAGCCAAGGATAAACCGAAGAAACGGGCAAAAAAGAAACGACGAAGTGGCAGCAGCGGCAGCCCGTACGGTAGCGGCGGCGAGGACGACGAGAATCCCTACGGAGGAGACGACGAGGGCGATGAGTTTGGGAGCGGCCTGACGGGTGGCGATTCACCCGATAGCGGCGGTTCAAGCCGAAACCGTCGAAACAAAAAGGACGAACCGCCAAAACCGGAGCGGCAATATCCAGCGGATAAAGTCTGCGGCTATCGACCGGGTGGCGTCAGCAGCGGCGCTTACGACGATCCGGGCGGCTTCGGTTCGGGCGATGATATGCCCGGTTTGGGTAGTCCGGGCGCTGGTGGATCCGGCGGTGCGGGTATGCTGGGCGATCCTTCTGGCGGAGGTGCCGGCATGCTCGGCGGACCTGGCGGACCGGGAGGATCGGGAGGAATACCGGGAATGGGCGGCAGCTCGGCCGGTAGCGCGACGGCGATTGCCGAACAGCGGCAGATGATCGTCGTCAAAGCCCTGCTCCCTTACCGCAAACAGGCGGATGAGTTCGAACGCGTCTTGGGCGAAGCCATTGGGTACGATCCGGTTCGAGATCGACCGCGGCTCGTCTTCTTCCAGGCTCAGCGAGTGGATGTCACGGCCGATCCCACAAAAGAGCCGGAGGAAAAGGACTGGAAGAGCATCATGAACCCAACACATGCCAAACGGATCGCCGACCGGCAGAAATGGCACGGGTTCCTGAAGGAAGTCGCTGACCCGATGTATGTGGATCCGGTCATCACCATGCCGGCGCCGCCGATGATGCTGCGCTGCCTCGAGGACGTGATGAACCACTCGGAAATCCCCAAGCGAAGCGCTCTGCCAAAGGTCGAATCGCCCACATCCGATCCGGATGAGGACAGTGATTTGAATACCGATCCCGGCTCAGATCAGCCAGGCGGAGATTTGCCGGGCGGTCTCGCCGGCGCGGGTCCAGGTACGTCCGGTTACCCCGGATCGGGCGGCTCGCCCTATGGGTCCGGTTCGGACTATCCGAGCGAAGACGACGGGATGGAAGGGTATGGGAGCGGCGACGACTTCGGTGATCCGGGTGCCGGTTACGGTTCGTCTGGCGAAGGCGATTTCGGAATGCCCGGCTATGGCAGCAGCTCGGCCTCGCCGGCCGAGACCGTTCAATACAAGTTGATCCGCTTCTTTGACGATCAGGTTCAACCGGGACACGTTTATCGTTATCGTGTTCGGGTCTATCTGGAAGACCCCAACAATCCGAACAGCGATCCTGCAAACGGCGTCGTGCGCGTAGCCCCTCGGCGACGAACGCTTTCGTCGGACGTGCTCGACCGAATCAAGGCACAAAAAGCCGACGACGCTACCAAAGACTCGTATTACGTTATTTCGGATTGGAGCGATACGACCGACCCCGTGTCGTTGCCCTCGTCCTCGCAGCTCTACGTGGGGAATGTCAAGCCGGCTCTTCGGGGCCGGTCGATCAACAAGACAACGTACGTGCAGTCGGAACCGCGAGGACAGATCGCGCCGGTGGTTTGGGACTCGAAACTGGTTACCGACGTGTCATTCGATGCCAAAGTCATTCGCGGTTCGGTCATGCGGCTGAGAGACGATTTTCCAATCCTTGATCCAGTCACGCTCTACCTTCGACGCGTCAAGGATTACGAGCTGAAGAACGACTTCCTTGTCCTCGATCTCGATGGTGGCGAGTCCCTTCCGGGTGACCGTGAAAGTCGCGTCACCTCGGCTGGGGAGTTCGCTCTGATCGATGACCAGGGAAATTTCATCGTCCGAAACGAGCTCGACGACTCTACGAAGTACCGCCGGTACTCGCTGGCTGACGCCAAGAACGTCGGCAGCGGCGGATCGGAATTCGGCGACTTCGGTTCCGGTGGTGGGCCGGGAGGCATGGGCGGCTCTGGTGGTATGGGCGACGGCGGCGAGATGCCGGGATTGGG
>CAYNDU010000036.1:0-18917 GCA_964395615.1 uncultured Pirellulaceae bacterium
TCGGTCGGATCGACGACCGCGGTCAGGCGGCCGGCTGCGTCGCGAATATATCGGTAGGTAATGTTGCCGGGCAACGTTGCCGTCGTCAGTTGTCCAGCCTTGTCATATTCGTATCGGATGGAGCTGCCTGACGTATCGGTCGTCCTCACGACGTTACCGGCCGGATCTCTCTCTCGTTCGCTGGTACCATCCGGACTTGTTGTGGATACGGGTCTTCCAATCGCATCAAACTCGCGTTCAAGACGAAGTCCACCACGCGACGAAAACGCAACCTGCTGACCCGCCTGGTCGTACTCCAGATTGACGCCCTTGCCGTCCGGTTCACGCGCAGTGACGATGCGATTCAGATCATCCCTCATATATAGCCAGTCATTGCCCAACGTGTCATTGGAACTGACAATCTGGTTCGTAGCGTCGACCCCGATTCCAAGTGTGCGGCCATCAGGGTCAGAAATACCGCTCAATTGCCCCGAGCGATCATAAGTGTAGTTCCACGCTACTTCGGTCGACCCGAGTTCCGTATCCAGTTGCCGTCGCTCGTGCACCAGATTTCCATTAGCATCGTATTCGAACGACGTAGTGTCATTCGCCGCATCCATGTGGAAATCTACCAATCCGTCGGAGTTGTAGGTCTGTACGACTGAATTACCTTCCGCGTCCATATATCGTGTTCGATTTCCGGACGTGTCGTACGAAGAGACCCTGCGGCCGCCTTCCGCGTCAACTGTTTCAACGAGATTTCCATGCTCGTCAAAATGGTTGGAAGTGCGGGCCCCAAGTGGATCGATCACCGCCGTTACTTGGCGATTCGAATTGTGAGTGAATCGCGTAATCGACCCGTTTGCATTCGTGACGCGGGTCAGGTTACCCTTCCCGTCGTATTCGAATTTCTCTTGATGGCCAAGCGCATCGACCCTCGAAGTCACGTTGTTCTGTGCGTCGTAGTCTTGAGTAGTCTCCTCACCGAGCGCATTCGTAGACCGAAGCACATTTCCACGGTCGTCGTATTCGAATACCGTCGGACGATCGAACACATCGCGCACGACCGTTACGCTGTTGGCTGGATCATGGAAGAACTTTACGGACGAATCTCGACCGTTCAGCGTGCGACTCAGCCGACCCTCTGCGTCGTACTCCGATCGCAACCCCGTTCGCCCCAGACCGTCGACCAGCTTCACCAGATAGTGAACCGGAGTAGCCAGGTATTCAAACCGCATGGCATTTCCTTCGCGATCGGTCACCTTGGCCAGATCGCCGGCCGCCGTGTATTCGTACTCGATGCGCTGGCCGAGCGGGTCGATTACGGCGGTGATGCGCCCGCGCGGATCGCGCTCGAATTGGATCTGCTTGCCGCTGCTGCTGACCACACCTTGCTCGCTGAACGTCAACCGGTTCTCGTTGCGGTCGGTGACACTCTGCAACTGGCCGCTGGAGCCGTCGATCCGGTACCGTGTGCCGTCGATGGTTTTCAGCGTGTACCCGCCGCCAAAGTCCGGCGAGGCCGGGTTCCAGGGGATGTTACCCGATGCAAACAGCTCGCCAAACTCGTTGACAAACAACTGCCCGCCGCCCGCAGATAGCCTGCTCGTCACGCCCGGGTCGGGCGTGAAACGCGGTGACGCCAGGACCAGGTTGTCTCCAAATCCGGGCAACACTCGAATCACGGGGTTAAACGTCCAGCCCTGCCGCGCACCGCCGGGCAGCGTAATGTAGACCTTCGCTCCCACTCGCATCGGGGCAAAGATTCCGATGTCCTCCATTCCGGATCCAGGAATACTCACTCGCAAGTCGACGTTGCGAAAGTCCATCGTCCAGCCGTAACCGAAATCGCCCTCGCGGTCGGCGATCAGCGAGTCGTAGGTGCGACTGACCGTCACGTCCATCCCGCTGACCGGAATCGAGAGGTCGACAAAGCCCAATCGAAAATTCCCCAGTTTCAGTTCGCCCGACAGACCAAAACCCTGCTCCACGCGCCGCACCTGACCGGTCACATCGGCTGCGTCCAAACGCAACACGTAAGCGTCATTCGGCAGCAACGTGGGATCAAAATGGCCCAGCACGCCGTTGCTGACCACCGCGTTCCCGCTGCCGATCTGAGTAAACGATTCGGTTCCATAGGGAGCCCAGGATAACGTCCAGTCGCGCAAATCGTCGTCCGTAACGGTCCCCATCACGTCGGTCGGCCCGGTAACGATACCGTTCTCGGCCGGCGTGGTGATCTCCACCGTCGGCGCGGTCGCGTTATCCACCGGACCGCTGGGCAACACGCGGACTCTCAACGTCGTCGTACCGATGTTGTCCTCGGCATCGCGGGCCGTCGCCACCAAATCGAAGTCGCCAGGTTGCGAGAACCGAAGAAACGTGTTGCCGCGCTCGTCCAACGGAATCGCCTGGCCCAATAGTGACAATTCGAGCGACGTCACGGCCACATCATCGGCCGCTGAGACTCGGATCGGTATCTCCGCATCCGTATGAACCACGGTGCGACTCATCAGAATCGTAAGGCGGGGAGCCTGCGTGTCGGTAGTGAGTTCCAGATTGAACGGCTGCGAGGCGTGTTTACCACCCAGATCGGTCACCTCGACCTCGACCGGATGAGTCCCCAAATCGGATCGGTTGCTGGCCCATTCGATCCGGCCACGATCGTCGATGGTCATGCCGGCCGGTGCGGTAAGCAACGAGTAGACCAACGCGTCTCCTTCCGGATCGGTTGCCTGAACATCGTAGTGATAGACGGCGCCGGAAGACATGCGTGTCGTTGGCTGCGAGTGAAACTGTGGCGGAGTATTGGCCGCCAGGACGCGGATCGTATACGACTGCAGCGCCACACCTCCCTCGGCGTCCGAGACCGACAATGTGACCGCGGCCAGGCCCGCCTGTACAGCCGTCGGCACCCAGGCGACTTGCCCGTTGCCGTCAACGGTTAAACCAGTGGGTCCGACCACGAGATCGTAACTGAGCGCACCTTGCTCCGGATCGGCCGCCACCATTGTGTAGTCGTACGGCTCGCCGGCCGTAGCGCCGCGCGGAGGTACGGAACTGATCACCGGCGGCAGATTCGGTAAGCCCGTGCCGACTTCAATGCGCCAGCTCTGAATGGCGACCCCACCCGATCCGTCCTCCACGCTGACGCGCACATCGTGGCCCCCTTGTTGGGACGAGTCGGGTGTCCAGCTGACCTGACCTGTCGACGTGTCGAGCGCCATGCCGAGCGGACCTTGATCCAAACCGAACGTCAAGCGATCACCTTCCAGGTCCACCGCGTCCAGCCGATAGAGATAGGTCCGGCCGACGGCTGCCTCGGTCGGCGGCACCGATCGAATCACCGGAGGTACATTGGTGCCACGTACGACCACCGCGAACTTCTGGCTCACGTGCTCGCCCTGGGCATCGGTCACCAATAACTCAACTTCAGACGCGCCTCGCTGGTCACCCTGAGGGGTCCAGCGAATCATGCCGCTCAGCGGGTCGATCGACATGCCGTCGGGCACCTGCAGCAGCCGGAATTCCAGGGGGTCGAAGTCGGCATCGGTGACCTGCGGGTCGTAGTGATAGAGCTGGTCCACCGTGGCGGCCACCGGCGCTTCGGTTACGATCACCGGCGGCAGGTTCGTAGGCTGATGATGGACGGTAATTGTAAAGTGCTGCGATATCACACCGCCGCGTCCGTCGTCCACTCGAACCTCGACCGTCTGCTCGCCGATCTGATCGGCCGCCGGTTGCCAACGTAGCAGGCGATTCTCATCGACGGTCATTCCTGTCGGAGCCGTTACCAACGACGTTGCGAGCGGGTCGGCGTCCGGGTCGGTCGCATCCAGACGGTAGAAATACTCCTGGCCCAGGCCGATGGAATCACGAGGTTCCGAGTGGATCAGCGGATCGAGATTGGGGGCCGCCGCAACGACGTTGATAACGTACGCCTGGCTGGTCATGCCACCTTGCCCGTCCAGCACCGTGACGGTGACGGGATTCTGGCCCAAATCGCTGCCGGTTGGCATCCATTGGATCAACCCGGTTGCTTCATCGATCGTCATGCTGCTGGGAGCCGGCGAGAGTCGATAGGCCAGTGACGTTTCTTCGGCATCCTGGGCGCGAACCGAGTATTCGTAACGTGTCGTGGCCACCGCCTCGATATCGGGCAACGACGTGATGAACGGCGTCGTGTTGGCGGGCCGTACATGAATCGTAAAGTCCTGGATATCGACTTGCGTATTGTCATTGCGATCGCGCACGCGCAGCAGCACGCGTTGGTCGCCCGTCTGCGTTTTTTTCGGTGTCCAAAGCACGACGCCCGTCTGTGCGTCGACTGCCATGCCGGCGGGTGCCACCGGCAGATCGAATTCCAGACTGCGACCGTCCCAGTTGCGCACCTGTGTGTCATATTGAAACCGCCGTCCGGTCGATGCGTCGGTCGGCGCGGCACTGGTAAACTCCAATCGTCGCACGTCCGCCGCGACGTTCGCCTGCGTGTTGACCAAGTCGAGGGCGGCGGCAGCGCCGGCGCCGAGTGTCAGGCTGGTCGATCCTGTCGCCGGTCGTGTCGGCGTCCAGTCCAGCTGACCTTCTTCCGCCACTCGATACATTCTCGGCGTCAGTCCGGCCAGCTGGTAACGGCCGTCACGATCGGTAACGGTAAATCGCTCGTCACGCTCACGGATTCCATTCTCATTCTGATCCAGGTAGATTACCCAGCCTTCGGCGCCGCGCAGGGCCACGTCGAAGCGGCCCTGGTTGTCGCTCCAACCGGACCTTTCCATCACGGCCAGGAATAGCCGCGTGGCATTGGCGGGCACGCGGATCTGCTGAGCCTGTCCGTCGCTGGTGCGGCCGTCACCAATGAAGAAGACCTGCTGGAGTTCGGGGTCCAACGACAGGTAGTTGATTCCGCCCGGGATGTTTCCGGCATCACGAAAATCGAGTGCCGGCGGTGGTTGGGAGACGTCCGGCTGATCGGGACCCAGAAACAGACCCACCAGCGACGCGCGCGGGGCGACGACGTCGGAAATCCCATAGCGTGCCCCACGATGATGGCTGGTGAATTGAAACACGTCCACCGTAAGTCGCTCACCGTCGGGCGGCGCGCCCTCCACCGCTCCACCCAAAGTGGCAGCGATACCATCGGCCGCGAAAGAAATCAAGGAGCCGGCTACCAGCGGTGGACCGACAAACTCGACCGGACTCTGATCGGGAGCGATTGTGGTGGCGGTCGTGCTCGAATAATCGGTCGTCCCGTCGGGCATACCGGCCAGCCAGGCGTCAGCCATACCGGGCACGTGGACCAAAAACGACGCGCCCGATAAGTCACGGCCGCTCGGATCGCTGTACTTTCCGCCGGAGATCTGCGCCGGCGCCGTCTCGAGCGAGTTGAGCGTGAAGCTCTGCAGGTCGAAGGCACCTTGCGCATCTTCCACACGAACGGTTACCGGGTGAGCGCCCGGGGCGCTGCCCGGTTCGGGGACCGACGGGGTGGGCACGCGCCGCGGCAATCCGCCTTCGCTGCCGACCAGTCTACCGTCATTGCCGAACGTGGAATGATCCAAGACCGTATCGCCACTCATTTCGGCGAACGTCCAGAACCCGACCAGGCCGCGCGTGTCGAACGAACTTGATTGCGTGTACTCGGCCCGAATTTCGTCAGCCGATCGAGCCACGTTGTAAACGCGTACATCATTAATATTGCCTTGAAGGAACCGATCGGCAAACGCCTGGCTACCGCCGATACTGAACGGAAGGTCTGCGAATGTCCGGCCGTAAGTGGGAATCTCCAGCGAAGCCTCGGGCAGACCGTTAACATAGAGTTCGGTTTTGTCGTATGCCGAGAAAGTCGCCGCGACATGATACCAACGGCCGGGCTCGATAAGCGTGGTACTTTCCGTCGTGGGCGTAAATGCCTGACTTCCGACGCCCGCCTGGAAGGCAAATCGATTGTTGTTGAGCGCCATCAGCGCCAGCTGAACGCCGCCTACGGAATTGCCGAGGATTTGCTGGCGCCCCGACCCATCGGACGGAGCCTGGGCAAATTGAACCCAGGCTGACAGCGTCGCCTGATGATTCAACCGCAGACTGTCACTGGCCGAGACGTCGACCCGGTCGTCCTCACCGTCGAACCAGAGGCCACGTCCCGGTTCGTGTGCATTCCATTGAACGAGCCCGGTTTGAGGATCGATGACCATCCCCGACGGTGCGGCCTCCAGCGTGTAGTGCAAGCGTTGGTCGTCCGCGTCCAAACTGTGAACCTGGTAAGTGTACGGCGTCTCTGCTCCGATCGTCGTCGAGGGCGTGCTGAAGATTTGTGGCCTGGCATTGTGCGGGTCAGGTATCACCTGGATGGAGAAGGACTGAGTGGCCAACCCGTCGCGCCCGTCTCTGACTTCCAGGGTGACGTCGTTGGAACCGATCTGCTGCCTGGTAGGCCGCCAGCGCAGGGTGCCGTTGGCCGGGTCAATCAGCATCCCGGCCGGGCGCGTGAGCAGCGCGTAGCTGAGTGGATCGACGTCCGGGTCCGTAGCCTCGACCTGGTAAACGTACTGGGCTGGAAGAACTCGGTTGTAGACGACGGTGATCGCATCCTCGTCCGGCGTGCTCGTCACAAAATCAAGCCGCCCGTCCGCATCGACATCCGTAAGTTGAATCGACGCCGGCCGGCTATCCAACAGGATCGGCTGAGGGTCGGCAAAGGCGCCGTTACCCTGTCCGACGAATAACTGCAGCCGGTCGTCCAACTGGGCGATGACCAGGTCCGGCACGCCGTCTCCATCCACGTCTCCTACGGCCGCGTCGGTCGGAGCTGAGCCGAGTGGCAAATCAATGCGTGTAGCGAACGTGCCGTCGCTGTTTCCCGGCAACAGGGTTACCGTGCGACTACGCCGATTGGCTATGACGATATCCGGTTGTCCGTCGCCGGTCGCATCGGCCAGCGTCACTGCCACGGGACCGCCTCCGACCAGCAAGTCGACCGCCGCGGCGAAATTGCCGTTGCCCTGATTGACGAGAAGCGAGACGGAATCCTCGGCCTCGTTCGAGACCACGATGTCCGGTTTCCCATCGCCGGTCAGATCGGCAATTGCCAGGTCGCTTGGCAGATCGCCGACCGGCAAATCACTGCGCACGAAACCACCGCCGCCGGTTCCGATGAGAATGGATACCGAATCATCGCTACGATTGGCAGTCACTACATCCAGAATGTCGTCCGCGTTCAGATCAACCGTCTGAACGTCGATCGGCCCTCGACCGACCAACAGATCCGTTTGCCGCGAGAACGTATCGTCACCGTGTCCGGTGAATCGCTTCAGGTGTCCGTTCGATTGGTTGGCAGCCAGTAGATCGGGAAGACCATCGCCATTCAGATCGCCGTCGGCCAGCGACACGAGACCCGATTGGGACCTAAGGAAGACCATGGAGGAATTTGGAATCGATACATTGCCTGACGACTGAGAGATGACCAGGTCCATCTGGGTATCGCCATCCAGGTCGGCAGCGCCGATGTCCGTTGCTCCAAAAGCACCGGCCAAGGCAAAGAACTCAGGCGGCTGGAAACTGCCGTCTCCCCGACCGATCATGGTTGCCAACTGATGTCGCGTTGCGAAACCGATTTCTCGAATGGCGGATATATCAAGCACGCCGTCACTGTCCAAGTCGGTGAGAGTCGCATCCTCGCCGCCGGCGTAGTAGATCAGCGGTTCGAGAAACGTGGCATCACCGTTGTTCCGCAGAACCTGGGTCGTCGACTTGTCCAAGCCACCGAGACGGCCCTCGGTAGAGGCCACCAGGTCCAGGTCGCCATCGCCGTCCAGATCGGCTGCGGCGAAGTTATTCACAATCTCAAGGTGGGTATGCACGATGCGCGGCGGTTCGAACAGGTCGGTCACATCCGAGATGACCTGATTGGTCGCGACCGCCCTGCCCTTGTAGAAACGAAACTCCTCCAGCAGATCGTCGTTCGGATCTCCAACGACGTTGAACTCAGGTCCGCCATGGGCAATGATGTCGCTGACTCCATCACCATCAAAGTCGCCGCTGATCAAGTTTGAGCCGCGCTCGTGTCCGATCGAGTCGTCGACCGAGTGCATCAGGAACAGCGTGGCCGCGTCGGGCACGTAGTTGAACGTGCCGGCGACCGGATCGTTCAGCCAGATCTCAACATCGGCCTGATCCGGGTTCGCTATCCAGACACGTACCGCAAAATCGGGATAGCCGTCGCCGTTAAAATCATCCACTTTCAGATTCGTGCCACGGCGACCGAATCTCCCTAGCGGCGGCACCAGCGAGTTGGCGATTGCAAACGTTCCATCGCCCAAGCCGAGCGCGACCAGATAGACGTCGTGCGGGTGGTTGATTACGCCGCCCGAGCTCCACACCAAATCGAGATTGCCGTCCTGGTCAACATCCGCCGTCTGCACATCCGTTCCCACGAGGTTGCTCGTGACGGCTGGAAATGCGGGTCCGAACGTGCCGTCACCACGGCCCAAACTGACGTCGATGGCCGAGGTATTCTGAGCCAGATCGACGAGCCCGTCGTTGTTAAAGTCACCCAGAGCCTGCCCGGCACGCATGAACCGAGTTGGCCCGTAGGGACGTGGAGCAAGAAACTCACCGGGCACTCGGCCCAAGACCAGGGAGATGCCGCCGGGACGACTATTCGAGTCGCCGGACAAGACCACCAGGTCGATGACGCCATCCGCGTTAAAGTCACCGGGAAGAACACCGTTGGGCGACACTCCTTCCAGACGATCGGCCGCATCAGGAATCCCTGATCCAGGTGAGGCGAGGTAGTCAGCGAGCTGAAACGTTCCGTCTCCGGCGCCCCAGGCCACGGTCAGCACATTGTGACCCGATGCATTGCCAAACAGTAGATCCAAATGACCGTCACCGTTCAGATCGCTCGCCATCTGCTCGACGGCCGATTGCACACCCCTGGCAGCCATCGCTCGGTCGGCTGCCGGAACCACGACGGCAAAACTGCCGTCGCCGTTGCCGTGCAGGAACCCAAGCGTGTTACCTTTCTTGTTGTAGACCAGATCCGTCTTTTCGTCACCGTCAAAGTCACCCGCGTAGACCGCTTCAATGTGCCCATCACCTGATCCGGTGTCTGGGTCCGGCGTGGGGACGCTCACCGGCGCGGCGAAACCGCCCATACCGTCATTCAAGAACACCTGCAATCGGCCCTTGCTTCCGTTACCACCTACAATCACATCGGGTCCGTGGGCCCCGTCCATGTCGGCCAACACCAGATCCAAGCGTGTAAACGGCTTGACCGTGGAGTACGTTTCCACACTTCCAAACGTTCCATCACCCTGGCCGAATAACGTGGAAATCGACGACTGGGGCGTGTTGATCGAGACCAGATCCAGCACCTGATCGCCATTTAGATCGGCCGTCTGCAGATCGAGCGGCTGATCAGGCGTATCGCTGGTGACCGGAGCACCGAACGAGCCATCACCAAATCCCTTGAGAAACACAATCTGATTCGCGTTGGTGGCGGCCACAATCAGGTCGACAAGTCCGTCGCCGTCAAAGTCCCGGGCCAGGACTCCGTTACTGATGCCGGGTAGGGCGATCACTTGAGGATCGCCGAACGTGCCGTCACCATGGCCTAACGAAATTGAGAGACGGCCCTTGTGGCCGGAGACGGATTCGCGAAACAGGGCCGCCACGTCCAGGAAGCCGTCCTGATTGAAATCGCCCCGCGCCAGACCCAACACCTCGTTATTGTCCGTGATGTTCGTGAAACCGAGGTCGACGGTCGCCAACCCCTCGACCAGTGATTTCGACACGGTGGGCGGCGGCTCTCCGATCCCCAGAGACGCACCGGCCACAAACAATCCGGTCGCCCCGCGCGGCGCGACCGAGATCGTCTGGCTCCCCTGGTTGGCACTGATCAGTGTCCGGTTGCCGTCACCGGTGAAATCGCCCAGCAAAGTCGCTACCGGACCCGTCCCGACGGGGATTTTCTCCAACGTGAATATGGTCGCCACCGTGGCGTCGACGACCGGCGGCGAGACGATGACCGGTGGCCGGTTCGGTATCGCCCCGCGTACGTCCACGGAAAACGACTGTTCGGCAATACCGCCACGCCCGTCGGTCACGCGCAAGACGACCGCATGACCGCCAAGATCCGCCGCCACCGGCGTCCACTCAACTCGACCTGTCCGCGCGTCGATCACCATCTGATCCGGCGCCAACATCAGCTCGAACGTCAGCTCATCCTGCTCTTGGTCGCGGGCCGATGGCTGGTAGCTGTAGAGTCGATCCACAAGCGCCGACTCGACCGGCTGACTGCTCAACTGCGGTGAGGCGTTCAAGCGAGCCAGCACCAGCGGCTGAAACGTAAACGGCAGACCCTGCGGATTGAGAAAGCCCAACGCACGGCTATCGGTCAGATCGCTTGGGCTGAGCGTCCCTCCCGCCACCAACGAACTGAATTCAAAATAGGGTAAACCGTCGGGCGTATAACCATCCGCATCGACAGGCACCACACTCGGATCGCTCAGCTTGTCGATTGCCAGCACGACCGGCGTATCAGTCAGAAACGTGCCCCCATTGGTTAGCTGGACGTCCGCATAAAGAGTTCCTTTGGCAGCGTCCAGGGACGTGCCGCCGTACTGCAACAAGACACTCTGCGATACATCGACCAAGGGTCCAAAATCGAGATCGTGAGTGCGCGGGTAGTCAGGTTCGACGATCACCGCACCAGGTAGTCCGGCCGGGGCGGTGCGAGGAATCACACGGACGTGCTTCAGGTGTACCGTACCGTCGGTATCCCCGTCGTTATTGACCATTCGGATGTTCAACGTCGCCTCACTGCCACCGGCAATCCGGCTCAGATCCAGTTCCACGCGACTGCCGTCAAACTGAACCTGGGCGCCGATGCGAGCAGCCGAGCCCTCGGACCAGTTAAAGAACGCGTCGCGCGGCGAATCGACTGTATGCACCAATGTCCGGCCGGCGTTGTCAACCAGCGAAATCTCCAGAGCATCAGCCATCCCGCCGGTGGCGGTCGCATCGAACGCGGGCGGGTCGAGGTGAATCACAAGGTTTGACGGTGGGGCAGGAATCGTCACCGATCGTTGAACGGCAACTTGGAATGAATCACCTTCACTCAGTGTCGCCTGGCATTGTTGCGGGGAAACACGACCGGCCCCCGACTGAGTGCCACCTGTCTCCTGAAATGACCAGGGGTCCAGATCGGATGGAAAGGAGCAGGTATAGTCCACACCGGTCTGGGTTGTGGCGAAATTACCGGCGATGTCATACGTCTGCGCGATGAACGCCTGAGGTCCGAACACAAGGGGAACATCAGCGAAGGAGAACTGCCCCAACGCATCGGCCGTCACCGACTGCGGCGGTTGCGACAGTTCGACCGACAAGCCTGCTTCGGTCCGGCCGGACAAAATGACCGGCCGTTCATCCGTCTTGCCGTCGCCTTGGGGTGGCGTATCCGAGCTGGAATCGAGCGCGAGACTCAGTGCCGGTGCCAGAGTGTCTAAGGTGAACGTCAGCGTTTGAGAGACTTTGTGCGACGTGGTATAGAGCGCTTCCAGGCGGACGGTATGCAAACCATCGTCGGTCCCGTCGTTGGCCAGTTGCGGATCGAATTGGAAGTCACCGCACTGAGCGCTAATCGGTGTGGCGGACCCTCCATCGACCGAGACGGTCAGCCTGCTCCAGCCGAGCGGGCCGGTAACATGCCCGGCCACGCGAGCGTCCGACGTTACGAGATCCGAATTCGTCGTGCCGCCGGGGGCCGTATCCTGAATCAGAGCGAACTGGTTAATGATCGGGTCGACCTCGTCGCCGTTGAGCGCGTTGATGATGACCAGTGCATCCAACGGGACCAGCAGGTCATCGCCCGTCACATCATAGAACGGCGGCGGCCCGGCAGTGCCACCGGGTGCGGGCAGCGGGCCACTGCCGACGTCGTTCAGTCGATTGATCAGCAGCAAGGCGTCGAGCGGCACTACGATTTGATCGTTGTTGGCATCGATCGGCAGGCAGCCGTTTTGCCAATCGTGAGCGAGCATCATGCGCGGCTCGAGGAATTCGATCCGCGACACACGCGTTTTGAGACGCCGGCGCCGCAAAATCGTTCGACGACGATGACGAGCTGGCCGTTGGTGGATGAATCGTGTCATGCGCCAAATCCTCTCGCCAATAAACGGTCACCAAACTCCCCGTTTGGCCGACGTCGCATATCACGATCCGCTGCACAACAAAATGCTCCCTGCTCGCTCTGCCCTCCTCGTTTGTGCCTCGTCCCAATGGGACAATGCCAATGAGACGATGCTTGTTGTGGGGCAGGTCCTCCTTACCTGCCGGCGCCGACACATGCCCGGCCGTTCATCGTGAACATTGCGAGCCCCCTATCCCGTTGGTAACATGATGAGGGAGCGTGGTGCCGGGCCGTTCGCAGCGGTCTGTCGACCGACTATTTCCCATTATGAGTTAACGCGGGGTGGCGTTGCAAAAGGGCTCATATTTTTTTTGGGGGGGGGGTAGCTGGTGAGTTGTCGTTCCACAGGGCCCAGCCCATAGAAACGGGTGGGAAGCAGAACAGAGGTGTATTCGTGGTAGACGACGCAACGTGGCTGGGGTCGCTTAGCGGCCTTGATCTGCCCGGTGGAAAAGAGCAACTCGACCGGTTGCTCCCACTGGTCTACACACAGCTTCGCCAGCTGGCCGCCCGGCAACTGGCCAACGAACGCACGGATCACACGCTGCAGACCACCGCCTTGGCTCACGAGGCTTATGTACGTCTGGCTGATCAGCGTCAGATTGACGGTAGCAATCGCTGCCAGGTTCTGGGACTGGCCGCCTTAGTCATGCGCCGCATCCTGGCCGACCATGCCCGCCGCCGCTCGGCTGCCAAGCGCCGGGGAAATCGCGTACTTGTCGCGACCGGGCAACTCGAGTCATTGCCCGAGACGGCTCGTGCATTGGACATACTGGCGTTAGATGAGGCCTTAACGCGGTTGGCCGAGTTTGACGCTCGGCAGGCGCGGCTGGTGGAGTTGCGATTTTTTGGTGGCCTGACATTTCAGGAGGTCGCCGAACAGCTGAAGGTCTCATTGTCCACTGTCAAGCGGGAATGGACGTTGGCCAAGGCCTGGCTGTATCGAGAACTCAGCGAGCCGGACACTCATGGATCCTGAACGCTGGCAGCAGGTGAAGAGCCTCTTTTCGGCTGCCATGGAGCGGCCACCCGACCAGCGAGCGACCTTTCTCGAACGGTCGTGCGGCGACGACACCGACTTGAGGAGAGAAGTCGATTCTCTGCTCGGCGCTCACGATCAAGCCGACGATTTCATCGAGAAACTGCCACCGGTGAACGACTTGACCGATATGCACGACGCGTTGGCCGACACGTTGATTGGTCAGCAATTCGGCGCGTACCGACTGGAAGAAGTACTGGGACAAGGTGGCATGGGGGCCGTCTATCGAGCTGTCCGATCCGACGCGGCATTTGAAGCAGAAGTGGCGATCAAGGTCATTCGCAGCGGATTCGAATCCGCCGAGGCGATCCGGCGGTTTCACACGGAACGCCAGTTACTGGCTGATCTCGACCACCCCCATATCGCCAAGCTTCTGGATGGTGGGACAAGCGAGAGCGGAATTCCGTTTCTGGCGATGGAGTTGATTCAAGGTGAGCCGATCGACATCTACTGTGATCGACGTTGTTTGTCGACGGCCGAGCGTTTGGCGCTGTTCCAACAAGTCTGCTCGGCCGTCGCCAGCGCCCATCGCCGACTGGTCGTGCATCGCGACATCAAGCCAGGTAATATTCTGGTAACGGAACAGGGGGATACGAAACTTCTCGATTTTGGCATTGCCAAACTGCTGTCACCTGATGATGTTGCCACGACCGAGGCCACACTGGTCAGTCAGCGAGTCATGACGCCGCGATTTGCCAGTCCCGAACAGGTACGAGGCCAGGCGATCACGACCGCTACGGACGTCTATGCGCTCGGAGTATTACTCTACCTGCTCCTGACGGGCCACCATCCCTATCGATTGGAAGGGTTGACCCCTGCTGAGATGGAGAAGGTGCTGTGCGACGACGAGCCGTCGAAGCCGAGTACCGCGGTCGGGAAACCCTGGACCGTGCAACGGGAGGGCAGCTCGATCGTCGTCAGCCCGCAACAAATTGCCAAGCATCACGGTGGACGGCCTGCCGGATTGAAACGTACTTTATCGGGCGATTTAGACCGCATCGTGCTGATGGCGATGCGCAAGCAGCCGACGTTGCGATATCCTTCGGTCGAGCAATTCTCTCAGGATATCGCCCGATATCTCCAGGGGCTTCCGGTTCTGGCTAACCGCCGTACCTGGTCCTATCTGACTCTTAAGTTTCTGCGGAGACACTGGTTCGGGGCGACGGCCGCATTGTTCATCGCGTCGGCCGTCGTCGGAGGATTAGCGGGAACGCTGTGGCAGGCGCATATTGCCAGAAATAACCAGGCGATTGCCGAACAGAGATTCCGCGACGTGCGGGAGTTGGCAAACGCGTTCCTGTTCGAATTCCACGACTCGATTCGAGACTTGCCCGGTGCCACCAAGACTCGACACTTGATTGTCAAACGAGCTCTGCAATACCTCGAGCGGCTTTCATCACAGGCAGTGGCGGGAGCATCTCAGCTCGACACCGACCGGTCACTGCAGCATGAGATCATCACCGCCTACCAGCGCGTTGGCGACATTCAGGGGAATCCGTATTTCGCCAACCTCGGCGATTCCGCCGGCGCACTGACCAGCTATCGGAAAGCACTCACATTGAGCGAGCAGCTGGTCGCAGCCGATCCGCACGATCAAGTGGCCCGGCAGCGACTGGCATTGAGTCATCGAAGGGTCGCCGACATGCTGGCCGCCACTGGCGACATGGCGACCGCGCGTGCCGAATACAAGACGGCCCGAAAACAATACGATTTACTGCTGAAGCAATCGCCAGGCCGTGTCGAGTTGCGGCGGGATCGGGCGGATAGCCAGGTCGTCGAGGCCGAACTCTCATTGTATCAGGGCGAAGCGGAGGCGGCCCGCTCGCTGCTCGACCAGGCCTACCCGGTGCTCACCGCGTTGACTCATGATGCGCCGCCCGAGTCCCCTGCCTGGCGTGACCTGGAAGTATGTCACCAGAAGATGGGACTGGTATTATCCGCGGCCGGTGATTCGAAACAAGCGTTGCAGCACTATGACCAGGCCCTGCAGATTGCTCAGCGCATCTCCCAACAGGATCCGCTCAACGCTCGAGCTCGTCGGGACGTGGCGTTCGGCTATTTCCGACTGGCCGGCTTGCTGGCAACCACCGGCCAGGCGAAGAGCGCCGCCGTCCAATTGAAGACGGCGCTGGAAATTGTTCGTCAGTTGGCCGCTGCCGATTTGGCAAACGCACAGGCACAAAGGGATGTTTCCGTATTGCTCATTAGTCTGGGTGACGCCAAATGGGAGACCGGTGATATCGAAGCGTCGCGAATCGATTACGCCGAGGCCCTTGAGATCCGACAGAAACTGCTCGCCACAACACCCGGCAACGCCCAAGCCGTGCGCGACGTCGCGCTCGGCTTTGAACGCTTGGGCGACGCAGAGAGCGAACTGCAGCATCCGCTGGAGAGTCTTCTGGCACACCAACAAGGCCTCCAACTCCGCCGCCAGTTGCTACGCCTCGATCCACAAGACTGGAATGTCAAACGGTCCCTCACGTACTCGTTGACCAGTATCGCCCAACAACATATCGAGCTGGCCCAAGACGCTGATTTGAAACCGTCGGAAACGCGCGCGCATTGGCAGGATGCACTCGACGCACTGCGGCAATGTACCGATCTGTGGCAGGCAATCTACGACCACCAACAGACGGAGGCCGATCAGCGGACCGAGTTGAGCGAACTGGGGCCCCTGGTGCAAAGATGCCGCAAAGCACTCGAAAAATAAGCCGGTTGGCATTGCCCGCGAGTGGCTCGTGCCGGCGATGGAGACGGGGGCAGGTGGGTGCCGGCCGGTGGCCCGCACAAACGACACGTGCCATGCGACACGGAGAATGGCGTGTTGTGATTGGTTGTATGCCGTTAGCCATCTGCCGGCGGGCAGTGGGTGAAGCCGATTTATTTCGGGCGCTTCTGTTCGTGTGCGGCGCCAGTTGTTATAACGGTTGACATCCGCCACCTATCCTACCACTTCAACTCTTCAGGAGTCTTTCGATGCAAAACACCATCCGATTGATTGCTTTGCTCGCGTGTGTCGCTCTCTGGTTCGTGCCGCGCCCGGCCACCGCTCAAGAGTTCAAACCGATCCAGGCTGCGATCGATCTGGAAGATGGTGACACGGTCGTTTTTCTCGGTGACAGTATTACTCACCAGTGTCTCTACACTCAGTACATCGAAGACTACTACTATACTCGTTATCCTCAGAAACGCATTCACTTTCATAACTCGGGAGTCGGCGGCGACACGGCGGCCGACGCGCTCGCTCGTTTTGACGATGACGTGGCCGCTTTCAAACCGAAGTACGTCTCGATCTTGTTGGGCATGAACGACGGTCGGTATACGCATTTCGACCACGAGATTTTCGCAACGTACGAGCGGGACATGACCACGCTGCTCAATCGGCTGGCTGCCATTGACGCCAACGCCGTACCGGCCGGCCCGACCATGTTTGATACGCGGGCCATCGAGATAAACCCTCGCAGAAAAAGTAGCGAGCTGCGAGACCATTACTACAACGCCGTCCTTGCCTTTTACGGAACCTGGTTGCAACAACAGGCGTTCGATCGGGGACTCGGGTTTGTCGATATGTTCAGTCGCCTCAATCAGCTGACCGTCGCTCAACGAAAAATCGATCCGAAGTTCACCATGATCCCCGATGCCGTTCATCCCGGCCCAGCGGGACATGTCGTCATGGCCTATGCACTGCTGGAGGATATGCAGGCAACACGCGGTGTCTCAAGCATCAACGCGGTTCGCCGCGGAGGCAAGTGGACGGTCGGAGGAACGGGCGGGAAGGCCGGCGCGCTGGAATCGACCGAAGGCGGACTGAAGTTCACGTTCCAGGCGAATAGCCTCCCCTGGGTCGTTCCCGAAGAAGCAGCGCTCGGCTATCAACTGACGAAGGCCGGGCACAAGATGAGTAACGAACGGATTCGCGTGTTTGGACTCGATCCGGGAAAATACGAACTGGTCATCGACGATCAGGTTGTCGGCACCTACACAAACTTGCAGTTAGGTGCGAAGGTTGAACTCCAGGCGAATACGAAAACACCCGAATACCAGCAGGCGATGAAAGTCGCGCTGCTGAATAAAGAACGCAACGAAAAAGCCGTGCACCCGCTACGCGACGCCTGGCGCGACATGAAGGTCCAGCGCCGCAAACTTGACTCCTGGATCACTCAACATCCTGACGACACGGAAGGTGCCGCTCAACGACGCCATGATCTGGAGACCTGGAAGGTCCCCTTCGGCCAACGTATCGAGAAACTGCTCGGCCAGGTCCGCCAGTATGAAGACCAGATCTATGCAGCCAATCAACCGGCGCTGCGGCAGATTGAAGTTCGCCGCGCGGATTGACTCGGCCCGGCGGATAGGTAGCTCACCCGTTGTGGCTCCCGTTGGGACAAGAAAGCGATGCCGCAGCGGGGAGCCTGTCCTTCGGCCAATTCACAATTGCCAATCTCCAATTTACAATCTTCAATTTACAATTCCCAATCCTCACTTTGCTTCATCGACGCAGGAGGTTGTGCGTCATTTGTTGTACGCGTGGATCGGGGCCATGAGGGCGACTGCCGTGCGACCAGGGCAGGATGTGCCCGGGCGGAGAGGCCAGGTCTTGCGCCCAGAAGATGGTCGCTGCGTTGAAGACGAAGTTGTTCTTGGGACCGGGAAACATCGTCGCGGCATACTTGCCTTCGCGCGTGCCTCCCGACCAGATCGATCCTTGAGCCAACACGGTCAGGCCCCGTCGATCCGTGTCCGGATCTCCGTGATGTTCCCAGCCGACCAGACCCGGAATCGAATCACCCCGTTTCATTCCAGTATTCTGGAATAGCCAATGGTCCGGTTGAACGCAGGTCCAGTCACCGCCGCCGTTGAACGGCACAACACTGCGAGCGCCGATAATGTTGCGCTCGTCCGGGCCGGCCGCCTGCAGACCGGCGAACATATCCTTGTAGGAGGCGAGTTCTTCTTCGCGGATCGGACCATAGGACCCGCGTCGGGTGATTACCCGATTCGGACGACCGTCGCTGGCGGCCGTGAAGGGCGAGACGATGAACACGGAATTGCCGCTCAGCCAGAGTACATTCACACCGCGGTCGATCGCGGCGCGCACGGCCTCGTACTGGCGGAGATCCCAGTACTCGTCGTGGCCCACACTTATAAACGTCCCACAACGGTTGACAAACTCGGCACGCGTCGTATCGAGGTTCGATCCGTAGGTCACATCGTAGCCGTGTTGCTCGAGCCAATAGCAGAGCGGAAACTCCCACAACAGGAATTCGCCTGATCCGACCGACAGAGGAAAATCCATAATCTGATTGTACTTGCCATAGGGCCGGTCGAAACTGACCGTCACTCCCGGCGCATGCGAGCCGGCCGGGTGCGTGTAGAGCGATTCATTTACGGGCCAACGATTGTAGGCTTGCCAGGTATTGTCGCTGCACTGAAACAGGATTTCCGCCGGTCGCTGGTCGCGGACAATGAAGATCACATAGCTTTGCCAATACGGCTCCGACGAATCGTCGGGAATGGTGGTGAGTTTTCCCAGATACACACCGCTGAGCCAATCTTCCGGAATCGTGATCGACGCGGACGGCTCCCAGCGGCAGGCGCGCAGCCGCTGCGGGGCGGCGGGCCTGGGGGGGACGGGGTTGGCCCTGCGCGCCCGCCGGGCCAGCGCAGGCACGTCGCGCGCGCGCGGCGCGCGCCAGGATCGCGATCGCG
>CAYNDU010000037.1:0-18739 GCA_964395615.1 uncultured Pirellulaceae bacterium
TGTCATTTGTCCGTTGGTTGAAGGTTGACACGCGCCCATGCCCTCCGCCGGTCGCTCATGTTGAACGTCGTTGAGAAGGCATGGACGGACACGAACATAAGAACGAGGGAATCACCAGACATGACTTCACAGAATGTTCGCGGGCATCGCCGTGTTGGTACGATCCATTGGGCTGTCTTTCTTGCATTGGCTTGTGGGCGATTCGCCTCCGTTGCCTTCGCTGCGCCTTCCGAGAGACCGAATGTTCTATTCCTCTTTTGCGACGACCACGCTTACCAGGCAATCAGTGCCTACCAATCGGTAAGCCCCTACCATCTGCGTTTAAATCAAACGCCGAATATCGATCGAATTGCGCGCCAAGGCATGCGGTTCGACAACTGCTTTGTGACGAACTCGATCTGCGGGCCGTCGCGAGCTGTGATTCAGACGGGAAAGTACAGTCACGTTAACGGGTTCTTTTGCAACGGCAATCGATTTGACGGCCACCAGCAGACGTTTCCCAAATTGCTGCAGAAGGCCGGCTACCAGACGGCGGTCATTGGAAAGTGGCACCTGGGTGAACACATGCCTCCGCAGGGATACGATTACTCGGAAGTTCTGATCGGCCAGGGGCCGTATTACAATCCGCCCATGTTGCGGGATGCCGATGGCACCGGCCGGCAGGAAAAGATGAAACACACGGGCTACACGACGGATATCATCACGGATCTGGCTCTCGAATGGCTGAAAAATGGCCGAAACGGAGAACGGCCGTTCATGTTGATGCTCCAGCACAAGGCCCCACATCGCAATTGGCAACCCGGCCCAAAATACCTTCATCTCTACGACGATGTGGAGATTCCTGAGCCCGATACGCTCTTCGATGACTACTCGGGGCGAGGCGTGCCGGCTAAGACACAGGACATGTCGATCGCCAAGACGATGACGGCCAACGACTTGAAGTTGGTTCCGCCAAAGAACCTCACCGACGAACAACTGGCCGCATGGCAGGCGGCGTACGGGCCCAAAAACGAGGCGTTCAGAAAACTCAACCTCGAGGGTCGTGACCTGGTCCGCTGGAAGTACCAGCGATATATGAAAGACTATCTGCGGTGTATCGCGTCGGTTGATGAGAACATTGGAAGAGTCTTGGACTACCTGCAACAGGCGGGGCTTTATGACAACACGGTGGTGATCTACTCGTCCGACCAGGGGTTCTACCTGGGCGAACACGGCTGGTTCGACAAGCGTTGGATCTATGAAGAGTCGCTTCGGACGCCGCTACTCGTGCGATGGCCGGGAGTTACCAGGCCCGGTTCCACCAATCAGGATATTGTCTCCAATCTGGATTTTGCCGAGACGATGCTCAACATCGCAGAGGTCGAGATTCCTGACGATATGCAGGGCCGCAGTATCGTGCCGCTCTGCCGAGGCACCCGACCGAACGACTGGCGCAAGTCGTTCTATTTCCACTACTACGAATTTCCCGGGCCCCATTCCGTGCGCCGCCACGATGGCGTGGCCGACGGTCGATTCAAACTGATTCATTTCTATGAACCGGACGTCGATCAGTGGGAGATGTTCGACCTGCAACAGGATCCAAAAGAGTTGAAAAGTGTCTATTCCGATCCTGAGTACACGGCAGTCAAAAAACGACTGACTGACGAGTTTCGAAAACTCAAGAAAGAACTCGACGTTACCGACGAAGATCCAGAAGTGTCCTACCGTGGCGGCATGGAAAGGTATCGCAAGGGGGTCGAAGCAATCAAGAAAAAGCGAGCTGAATTGGGAATCCGGTAATGGTTCGGATTCACCAGTCCAGATGCCCAAGCGGGATTCCGCGACAGAAGGGATCGTGAAGATACCTCTTCGTGCTCATCATGCGGGATTCCGCCGTCGACGGCCAATGACTGTCTACGGCTGCAACACGAAACGGCGGCGCTCCCCAAACGAACAGCAACCGACGGCGGACATTCGCAACTCGACCCGCTTCGACGATTTCAACGGCGCGCAGAGAGTGATGGTTCCGAAATCGGCGTCCTCGAGATAATCGGTATTGGCCGGCAGGGGCCAGGTCCCGTTCGTCTCGGACGAGGTCGTGGTTTGCAGGACGACGTCGCCCGTTTTCCGGCTCGACCCGCTCGGAGCGATCCACTCGGACTCCTGCGTGTTCCCGACGCATACGCGCGCCAGAACGGGCGCATCTCGTTTGACACGAATGGTCGCCCCTTCCGCGACCTCTACCCAATGCCCGTTCACGTCCTGGATCCTGACCCAGTTGAATTCCGCGTTGAGGAACTTGGGAGGGTTCCGGTCGGTCAGCGGCCGGTTGCCGATGGCGAGTCGCGGGGTCGTGGCGGAATTCGTGCCGGTACCGACCGTGCGAATCCCCAGATGACGACCGGCCTTCCGCGCCTCTCGGTAGGCCTCGCTGCCGGAATGGAAGGCGATATGCCAATACCCGCCTGCGTGAGCGTCACGATCCATGTCAAACCATGCGTTCGCTTCGGGCCAGTCCCGTCCCGCTCTAATGCGCGGTCCGTAAGTTAACATTAGTTCCGCGGCCGCGCGCGGAAGACCGTCTCGCTCGATGATTCCGTAATCGCTCCGCTCACCCTCTCGGAACCCGCCCGGCCACCACCACGGGATGGTCCCATTGGCACCAGCTTCGAGCACCATGCGATAGAATTGCTCGTGGTAATCGGCCATTTCTTGCAAGCGGTCGGGCGACGGTCGCATTTCGCTCAGGTCCCACGCGTTCAACCCGAATTCTGACCAGACGATCGGTTTTCCGCGCGTCGTAAAATGAACGTACTTCGTGATAAAGCCGGAGGCATCCTGGCCGGCGGCCGTGGCCGGTATGGCATATCCTTCGGGGCAAATGAAATCGATGTGTTTCGGCGTGCCTGTAAAGACGAAATCGTGGGGCAAAGTGTTGCCCTGCCGGAAACTAATCAAATGGTGCGGGTCGATCCGGCGAAGCGCTCGATGCGCCCGATTCCAGCGCCTGCTGGTCAGGTCATCCATAAACCGCCGGTAGGCAGCGACCATGACGCGCCACGGTCCATCTTCCCGTAACTGCCTGTCGGACGGCGATGTGACCTGCCCCTCTTCGTTGCGTGGAGCGGTTGTCCGCCAATCCGCTTCCGCCGATTCGAGACTGCCGTATTGTTCGACAATCCAGGCTCGCCAGGCGGAGTTCCATCGCGGCCGCCAGTCACGGCGGAAGACGTAGTTTCCCGGTTCCCAGATGGTGTCGTAAGCGATAATCGTGGGGCAGTCTCGCAATCGAGCTGTTTCGATGAACTGTCGGAGAGCGGTCTCCTTGAACGCGAGCGGCGACGCCAGACCGCAGAACAAATTGACGTAGATGTTGTGACGTCGACAGCGGTGCAGGAAGTCGCGGAGATTGCGGTAAAACCTCGGATCGTTGCTCTGAATGCTGACAAGATTGATGCCCAACTCGTCCATACGCCGCAAGTCATCCTCTATCAACTCGGGCGCGTAGTATTTTCGCTGCATCCACCCCGACGAGTAGTCCCGATAGTCCATGCCGCTCACGTAAAGCGGCCAGTAGTTGACGCCAACCGGATTCCATGCCTTGCCATGGAGCCGGAAATTCGAGCCGGAAGTCGTCATGAACTCAGCCGGGTCGGGTTTTGTCGTGTCGAGCACCTCGAACGAGTGCCCAATCGTGTCGAGGATGCGATCTTCCCAAATCAGCTCAACTTGCACCTCGTAATCACCTTTAGGGAGCGACGAAGGAGGAAGAAGAAACGACCATTCGAACGATTCGTCGGGGGCGAGTGAGTGTTTCTGCGCGCGGGTGGCAACTACGTTCGCGCCACCGTTCAGGCAACGTGCACGAAGGGTGATTGCTCGGGAGTCGTGCCCCAGGTTGAGCGCACTTGCGCCGATCCGAATTGCCTCGCCCGGCCAATAACTGAAGTGCTCCGTCCCACCCTCGGAAAGGAGAAGACCTTGGAACAAACGGTCGGAAACTTCGTCGATCAACTTCAGCCCGGCGGGCGATGTCCAGTCTCGCGACTCATTTGCCCCGATGCAGGCACAAAGGCCCGTCTGAGATGTCTGGCGGCGGTCGAGGAGCAACCAGACCGGGTGCCCGCGCTCTCGACCTTGATCATCGATCGCTGAGTAGAGAGCAACGAAACGCCACGGCTGACCGCGTCGGAACCCGCGGCCCATCGTCCGCGGTACCGCACAGACGGGATTTTGGATCACTGCCGATTCCGGAACGCCGGTGGTCGACAAGACGTTGGCGCTCGGTTCAAGACCGAATGGCCCGGCGATGGAAAAGACCTTGTAACGGGGGAATAGGGTCTCCCAGGACCGTGACGAAAGATCGACCTTCTCCATCAAACCCTCGTAGGGATCGGCGCACGTGCCGAGATCAGCGATCCAGAAAGTATGCGCACCTTGCCCCACGCGGACCGTATGCGATTGAGCAATCTGGAAATTCACGCGTCGAGCCTTCTCGGTGTGCAGTCGATCCCCGGTTCGACCGCGACGCTTGCCCGAGGGGGAATCAGGCCAGAAGGAAAAGTCGGTTGTGCCCAGTGCGTACCGTTGCCACTTGGTTGTGATGTCGACCGTCGCAATCCAACGAGATCCGTCTTCTTCCTGGATCTCGACCGCCACCTGGGGCGTGTCGCGGTCTCCCTTGGCCAGAAAGAGAAACAGGTCGTCGCCCGCGCCGAACATTGGAGCGACGCTGGGCGACAAGTAGCCGTCCCAACCCGTGCATCGCGTTGTGGCAAAACGATAGGCTTTCTTGTCCGGCTCGGGACCTTCCGTCACCGTCCAACTGCCGGCGGCGGACCGGTCATTCGTGTTGTGCAGCCATTTTGCGGATTCCAACTCAGAAATGGGCAGAGGTCGATGCCGTGGCTGCAATGCCGTTCTTGACGCGAGGATCGCGCCGCGATCCAGCCACCGGTTCTCATATTGCCATAGAGGGCGGTCCAGAAACGGGCCACCCAGGAACAAGACTCGCCCGCCGTGACGAGCATATTTCTCGAGAGGGCTCCAACCGGCCGCGGGGTAGGAGCGGCAATCGGGAATGACCAACAGCTGAATTCTCGTCGGATCCAAGGTGCTGGAATCGACTACATCCGAAAGAGACAGGTAACGAACGCTCCAGCCTTTCTGCACAAAATGTTGTCCCAGTCGATCAGCCGCCGCAGAAAGAGTCATCGGCCGTTCATCACGCAGGATGGCCGCATGCCTGACGCTCGTCGTGGCAGGATCTTCTCGAGACTCGGCAAACAGGTTCCTCGCGCCGATGGTTATGCTGAGCAAACCGAGCAGAATGAAGCACGGCCTCGCCAAGATGCCAATAAGTCGAATTGTCGATGAAGCGACCATCGTTGACCCAATCTGCAGAATGGGATGGTGTGAAGTCTGTTGTTTGATGTTGATCTGAATCGCGGTACGTCACATGATTGTACATGCTGCCCAGGCTGCCCGCGAACGGCGACGGGCGGGAAGCGACACTTATCATGACACGATGGACCGACGGAACCGGAGATGCGTTCATCGCTTGGAGTGCAGGGAACCGACGATCGAATGGATCACCTCGGATCCGACTCGAAGGAAACCGGCGGCACGCTACCGGAGGAACTTCATGTCCAAATCAAACGACTTGAACGACGGCTCGAGTCACATGGCACCGAAGCAAATCGTCTCGACCGTGTTCGCTGCGTGGTTCTTGTCATTGGCGTTCGATCTGTTCTTGCACGCCGGCCTGCTTGCGCAACTCTATGTTCAACCCAGCCCGTTTCTGCTCGACGCCGCGAGTGCATTTCGGCGCATCCCGTTGGGCTACGGCGCATTCCTTGTTCTCTCTGCTTCCCTGTACTGGGTGCTGGACCGTCTTAAGATCCGCAGTACCGGTGGCGGGTTCCGATACGGCGCAGCCGCCGGCGCCGTGGTTTGGGGCGCACTTGTCCTGGGACTTTACTCGATCAGCACAATATCCTGGATTCTGGGTGCGGGCTGGTGGTTGGGCCAGACGTTAGAACTGGGTCTTTCTGGATCTGTGATCGGGGCAGCTCGGCAGGGAGTGCGACAGCGGCGCCTCTGGGCGATCGTCGTGTTGATTACCGTCGTTTGTGTCGTCGTCACGATTATTCTGCAATCGACGGGTTGGGCTCCAGCCATGCAAATGGAATCGTGATCGGTTGACCGCTCAATGGAAGCAACCGCTAGAAGTGCGGTCACTCTTCCACGGGAATCAGGGCGACGATCCCGGCATCGATGAACTGTCCACCGGTCGTTTGACGACAATGAATGGCGATGGTGTTCTGGCCGGATTGCAGAACGGTCGAGTCGATGCTTTTCAGTTCATAGTCTGTCGTGTATCCTCGCGCGCGCACGACCTGGCGGCCGTTGATGAAGACCTCGGCATCTTCGTCATGGTGGAGTCGAAGCGCTGCTCGCTTCGGCAAAGGACCATTCAGAGAGAATTTCCGGCGAATCCAGATATCGGACGAGTCCCAATGGGTACCGACGACAGCACCGGGCGTTTGAATCGTTCCGAACCCTCCAGGTCCTTGGTTCCATTGACGATCGTCGAAGTCGGCCTTCATCCAGTTTCGTGGTGGCCGGCGTGTTGAAAAACGCCATGCGGCCGGCTGCTCCCTGCTGGTGGCGACCAGCACGACCGACCGGGGCGGAACGGGCATGGGTGCCCAACCGGCCGCCTTTGTTCTTTCCCGGTTGGCGTACTTGGACCAAACTTCTTGCTGGTACAGCATTTGAAGAAAAACACCGCCGACGACCGGTCGAGCCGTGAATCCTCGTCGTTTGCCGGTATCCGTAAAATACCAATCGGTCATCGGCACTCGATCGGGAGTACGGTTCAGGAATTGATAGACGGGATCGACCAACGCCCGGAAATCGTCCCGATTTTGCGTGAGTGTCGCTGACCACAGGACCCAATCGAGTTTTGTGTATGTGCTGCGATGATCCAAAGGCAGGCCGAAAGGACCCTGGACCTGGCGATAGTACTTCACCTCGGCCTCTTTGACGTCATTGGGAAACAGATCTAACTGCAAGATCCGGTCCCAGACAAGATTGTACTTTTGGCTCCACGTGCCGGGTTTGTCAAACGCCAGCCGGTAGTGGTCGCCGTCACGTGCTTCGACGACCCATCGTCGGGCGTACTCTTGGGCCGCGCGTTGATATTCGCGCGCCAGAGCCTGGTCGCCACGCATTTGGCATAGCCGAGAGAATGCGCCGAGCGCGCAAATGGCCTTGGCGCTCAGATTGACGTTGTGAGCCAGGTGTCCCGCAAAATCGTCCGTGCAGAGCTGGTTTTCGGGGTCAAACCCCTTGTCCTTGAGGAACTCAGCCCAGGTCGAGAGTTGTGGCCAATAGAGACTCGCAAAACCGGCATTCCCTTCCATGTGGGCAATGGCCGCCATGAGCAGGAGGAGGTTGCCACTTTCCTCGACGGGCATCTGGTTCCGGTCGGAGTGTTCTCCACCACCATATCGTTGTCCGTTTGCGTGCGGGTATCGGCCCAGGTCGTGCGGAGCGAACGGGAATCTCCAACGATCCGACGCGGCATAGTTCATGAACGGGACCAGAAATGACTTGGCCAGCGTCGGTCCGAACAGAAGAAACTGCGGTGCCATCGGGTAGAAAACGTCCGACGTCCCAATGCAGCCGTTCGAATGGTTTTCCTTGCAGAATTGCATCGGCTGGCCATGCGCATCGGCCACGAATTTTCCGGCAGCGAAACATTGGCGGTAGGCAAGTGCGGCGATCTGGGCGTATTGCTCGCCGCCGACGCGAGTCAAGTCGGCCATCAACTCGCCGTCGAATTTCTCGCACTGTTCGAGCAATGCGGAGTGTTCGGCAGCGGCGAGCTCAAGCAGGTTGTGGGCCGTGGCTCCATTTCGTCTCCAGTAGGGCCGCAGGTCCTGCTGCATGTACCGAATCGAAAACAAGTCGTCATAGGCCAGCATCAGCCAGCGTTTCGTCTCGGATGACCCGACCTCGCCGCAGGCCATCGATAATGCGACGACTACGTCGCCCCCCGCCGTTGTGACCTGTTTTTCCCTCGGATCACGGACCACCGTCCCATTTTGCACAAATTGAGTTCGAACGTCATTCGGCCGGCCAATCGTTAACGCGTCCCTGCTTCCACCCGTCGACGCCATGTAGAAATAGCCCCAGTCGATTCGGAGGTCGTCCCCGTTCTTGGCCAGCACCTGTTGATCGATCGATCCGATACGCAACACCTGAAGAGCATCGAAATCATCATGCCGAGCGGCCACTTCGTCATCCGGTTTATTGACCGCCAATTCGCCGGAGGCGTCGACGTATAAGGAGACGTCGTGCCGGCTGGAGTCGAGTGACTTCAGGGCGAAATCGACATAGGTAACCGGCCGGGCCAGGACGTCGAGCTGATCTGGCAGAGCGGGTGTGCAGAACGTCAATCGGCACGTCAGCCCCGCACCGGAAAAATCGTAGACCGTGCGCGTCGGAAGAACCTTGACACTTGTCTGCGGTAACGCCGGCACGTCCGGCGGATCGGACCCCATCAAACGATACGCCTTACCGTCGACTCTGAGCAACGCGGTCAGTCGATGGGGCTTGCCAGTCCAGTGGACGGTATCCGAGCCGGTCAATTGGTCGGCGGACGACCAGATACTGAAATAGGGATCGCAACTTACCAGCGGAACGGAGGGCGGCCGAAACGGTCGCTCGGCGGCCGGCAGGGAATCGAGTGCACCAGCTCCCGACATGACGCTTGCTAGCAGTAGACTCGAGTGAAGCAACATTCTGCGCATGCGATACTCCCTCACGCAAATGAAAGACGCTCACCGCCCGTAGCGGGCAATGCCGTAGCGGGCAATGCCGTGCGGGGCGACCGGCGCCTATTCTTGACCTGTGCCAATTCTTGAATTGTCCACGATCGCATCGTTTTCGAATGTCGCGTTGCCGAGCACATGAAATGCAGCGACCGGATTGGCTCACCTTCTCGTGCCTCTCGCCACGGATCGTCGTCATCGCATGCAGTGTGTCGATCAACGCGCATGAACAGACCGTCAATCGGAGAAGCAAATAGCATGACGGCCGGCCACCGATTGTAGCCGATCAGGGTTCGTCGACCAAGTCGTCGATATCGAGTGTTTCGAGAGACAGCTGATCGGCCCAACGAGCTGCGAACGCCTTTGCACCGGAGGCGCATTGAACATCTCCCAACCCGGCGAGAACGTGTCGGTAAAGCTCGTGCGCGGTCATCGGCTTTCCGAAGTAGTAACCTTGCGCACAGTCGCAGCCGAGCTCCTGCAAGGTAATCACCTGGCCGCACGATTCAATGCCCTCGGCGACCATCGAGATGCCCATGTTGCGAACAAGTACGGAAAGTGCATGAATGAGCGCGGCCGAGTCCTTCGACTCCTCGATAGGGGTGATCATAGAGCGGTCGACTTTGAGTGTGTCGACAGGGAATTTGTGCAGCGAGGCGAATGACGACGTCCCGGTTCCAAAATCGTCAATGGCGATCTTTGTGCCGAGAGCCTTGAGTTCCTGCATGGTTGCAACGGCTGCATCTTCGTCCATGACGAAAACATCCTCGGTAATCTCCAGTTGAAGATCCGTTGCATCAATGCCCGTTTCATCGATAACAGCCCGAATATTCTCTGCAAGATGAGGTGAAGCAAACTGGCGTCGCGAGAGATTGATGCTGATTCCGGCGGGAGAAAATCTGCGCCATTCCGACTTCCATTCGACGAGCCGCCGGCACCCTTCCTCAAGAACCCACTGCCCGATTGAGACGCTCAATGCGGATTCCTCGGCGATCGGAATGAACTCGGCCGGCCCGATCAGGCCCTGCGTGGGGTGATTCCAGCGAATCAGTGCCTCCACGCACTTAATGCGACCGGTCGCTAACGACACAATTGGCTGATAGACGAGGAACAACTCGTTGTTGTCCAGTGCGCGATGCAAGTCGTTTTCCAACCTAACTCGACGACGTACCCGCTTGAGCATAGATCCATCGAAGACGACATAGCGGCCTTTTCCGGCCCGCTTTGCCTCGTACATGGCCGTGTCGGCGTCACGTAGCACGTCCTCGGCCCGATCGTACGTCCTGTCACCAAACACGATTCCCATGCTGACGGTAGAATAGACTTCGTGAGTTCCGAGCTGGTAAGGTGTGGAAAGCACGTCGAGCAACATCTGAGCCACGAATGTGGCGTCATCAACGTCGGCGATGCCGTCGAGCAGGATGACAAACTCATCACCACCCAACCTCGAAACAACGTGTCTCGGAGTGCCGGCGTTCGAACCTGTCGAAAATCGAATCTGTCCGCGCAATCGATTGGCGATTTGGACGAGCAGGGCATCCCCCACGTCGTGTCCCAGGCTGTCGTTGACCAGCTTGAAGCGGTCGAAATCGAGGAACATCACGGCGTAACGGAAGTTCGCCGAATCGCGTGCTCGTATCACAGACTCTTCAAGCCGCTCGATCAGCACCGACCGGTTGGGGAGGTCGGTGAGTCGATCCATTCTTGCCGCGATCGACAATTGAGCCTGAACCGTTTTCAACGATGTGATGTCCGCGCGAATCGCGACGAAACGTTCTACCCGCCCCTCACGGTCTTTAAAGGGGACGATCGTCGTGTCCACCCAGTATAATGTCCCGTTCTTCGCCCGATTACAAACTTCGGCACTCCATACCTCCCCCTTTGAGATCGTCTTCCACATCTTTTTCCAGAATTTTCTGGAGTGATGCCCCGAATTGACGACGCGGTGCGTTTTTCCGATCAGGTCTTCTCGGCGGTGCCCACTAATGTCGCAGAACTTGTCGTTCACGTAGGTAATCGTACTCTTTGCATCCGTAACCGCGACAATCGCGTGCTGGTCGATGGCAAATTGATGGTCGCGCGATGCCGCGAGGGCACGTTCTGCGATTTCCTTTGCCTCAAGTGCTTCGTGGCTCGCATCGCGAGCGTCCTTTTCGGAGGCGACCAATTCAGCAAGCATGACATCGATCAACCGACCCAGTTGGCCAAGCTCGTCGTTCGACGATGACTCAACCCGCATCTTTCGCTGACCGGCGATCGTATGACGCGTGACCTGGCCGATCCGTTCGATCGGCCCCAGAACCACCCGCGCCAAGATCGCGTACACGGCTACCGATACCCACATCATAGTGCCGAGGAGACCGAGGGCGAGGAACAAAGCCTCGTCGCGCTGTTCGTGGCGCATCGCCGTCTCGTCCAAACGCACGAACACACTGCCGCGAGCACGTCGCAGCGGATCGCGCTGGTTGATTTGAGTACTTAACGGCGCAACGTAGACGGATGACGGTCCATTATGGATTGACATCAGGCCGACGGGTGTTCCATTCGTCGCCTCCAATAGCAGGCTGGTCTTGGACCCGCGTGTATGGAGTACATCCGGCGACTGACCTCTCCATGCGATCTGAGACGACGCGACGATTCGTCGCGGATTACCCGAAATGACCGCGATGGCTTCCACTCCGGGTTCGCCGGACATCGACGCCACGAATCGCTGGAGGTACTCCTCATCATCAGTCGTCTCGGCAATATATGTGATCGCGTGGATTATCGCTCTTCCGCGCTCTCGAATGTGCCGCCACTGCTCCCGGTCTTCATAGTGGTTAATCAACACGATTCCAGCCGTCGAGACGACGGCTGCCAGGACCGCCAGCGGGAGTATGACCTTCGTGCGGATTCCGACGTTCCGGAACATCTTCACGGAGCCACCTCCCCGATTCGTTGGGAGACCAGGCAGTGCTCGGCAAACGGACTGAATCTGGGAGGACCTTTCAGCAGTTTCATTTGGGTCAAGCTGTCGACGGTTCGCGCCAGTGTGTTCGTCACGTCCCGGACGGACAGCGAGTCCGCCACATTCGGATCGGACAGCCCATACACGTGGACCCGTTCGGTGCTTTGGCGCCACGACTCTTGATCCTGTCCGCATCGGCGGGCCATGATTCGGGCCGACTCCTTTGGATGTTCTTGCGCATACCGAATCGCGCGATCCGAAACCCGTTGCAAGAGCTCCCTTCGCTCCGGAAAACGCTCGCACCATCCCGAACGGACGGCCAGAACGTCGAGTATCGTCTCCGGCGAGTCCGCAGAATCCCACAACGTGTGAATCCCCGGAGTTTCAAGCAAACGGTCGGCGGCCGGTGAGTAGAGCTGTACGGCGTCAACTCGGCCCTCGACAAGCGCCGTCGACATGTCGCACTGACTCATAGGTATTAGGGTCACATCGCCGCGACCCAGCTCGGCGCTCTGCAACGCCAAGGCGACGCAAAAGGCGTCGAGCGATTCGGGCTCAAGGCCGATCCTTTTTCCTCGCAGGTCACCCGTAGTCGCAATATCCGGACCGGCCAACAGCATGTCACCGCCATTTGAGTAGTCGACGATCGTTATCGCCTTCGATCGATTCGCCTGTATGCCGCTGTCGTTCATCAAGAGCAGTTCAACGAGCGTGCAACCGACGACGTCGGCATTTCCCTGCTCGTAGACACGCCGTGCATCGGAGAGCGTTCCAAGTTCAATAAAGCGCACGGATACTCCCTCATCCTGGAACATCCCTTTTTCGGCCGCAAGAAATAGTGGGGCAAATCCGGGCCATGAATTCATGGCGATCCGAATCTCCGGCTGCATCGGGCGCAGTCGCACGGCGCAGAAACCGGCAATGGAAGACGTCGTCACCAAGATAATGAAGACCCAAACCACTTTTGTCATCGTGTGTGCTCGCTTCCGACGCGTGCCGTCCTGTCAAGATACCGTGGGATGGCCGCCCGTTGATCGCTGCCGTACGGCGGTCTTGCCATGAGCGTGTCTTTCGCGTCGCGTTCGCCCTGGATCGACCGGGACCACCAAGAGGACCGCAGTCACATCCCCAGATCGCTTGTTGGCGCGAGAGAACCCCAACAACGGTCCGGCGCCATGTGGCAAATCTGGTGGGATGAATACACAAACATAGCTTGCCGGTCGCGATTGGCGATCAGAATTGCAGGAGATCGGATGGCCACAACATCCCTACAACCCGAAGGGCCTGTCGGAGCAAATTTAGGTCAGAATGACCCTCAAGCAATCGAATCGAAGACTTTTCCGGCCGTCAGCGATTTGCCGAGCTGGACCGCCTGCTCGAGCAGCGCGTTGACTGCGTCGCCCTGCTGGCGTGCTGCGTCGAGTGTTTTGGCCTGCACGGCCATCGATACCTGGTTGGCCAGCGATGCTTGTTGCTGGGCCAGCACGTTCGTTATCGCACTGTCAATTGCCGGCATCTCATTGATCTCACAGGCGTTATGCTGGCTCGGATCGGTTTGCCGTATGGTGGCGACCGGAAGGAGGCGAGGCGGGATCCGAAGAGTTCACGAGTCAACCATAGGGTCTTATCGCGTCGCGGGACGGCATTTCTTGACACTGTTTTGCCTGAACTCGTCTCTCAACGTGTCACAAGGGTCCAGGAATCGAGCATTCATCCCGTCCCATCGACGCTTGGGCCGCCGAAGAGATTACACGGTGAATTGCCCGAGCCGGTCTCGTAGTTCGTTCCAAACGGCTCGCCAGGTCGCCAACTCTCGAGCCGGTTGAACCAGGCGAGCTCTGCGTTGGCAGAACGCCTTGAGCCGGCCGAGCCACCGGTCGTCCTTTTCGGACCGGTAGAGCATGTCGGCCAACACTTCGGTTTTTCCGACGGGGAACAGACCAGGATAGTCCTGTCCCAGCATGCCGATATTTCCGGAAATGTCGGAGGCAAGGATCGGTACGCCGGAGGCGAGTGCTTCCGACGCCACGCCGGCGCCACCTTCGATTCGTGAACTTATGACCAGCAACCGGCTGCGAGCCAGGATGCGGACGGCTCGCCAGCGCGGAACAGCTCCCATCCAGTGATAGCGACGATTTAGATCTTCTTCACGCACGGCGCGTCGACGCATATCCGGAGTCAGGGCTTCGCCGAGATGGGTCACGCGAATACGAGAGTCGTCGGGCAAATTGCGCGCTGCCATGGCCGTTCGAAAAGGATCCTTGACCGCCCGCAAGTGGCCCGAAACACACACCTCGAAACTGCGCCGCAGGCGTTTCACTCCCCGCGTGACCGGTTCGGCAGACTGATAAATGACCCGCACCTTGTCTCGCCACTCGACCGGTACATGCGAAACCGCGTCGGACTGCAGCACGATGAGTCGATCGGCCGAGTCGAGCGCCCGCCGTGCCGAGGCGGTTGCAGCAAACGACCCGTACAGATCGGTTCCTGTCAGCACGATGAACGTCGGACAGTCGGGCTGGAATTTGCGACTCTGAAGTACCGCGGCGGCACTCCTCGTCGAATGCAGGGCAATCATCAAATCACTGGGGCGATCGTCGAAGTGATTGGTCAGCCGGACCCGGTGCCCCAGTGTTCTGAGCGTCTTGCACCATCGGACGGCTGTGACTCGATTTCCTTTGAGTGAATTTCGTGATGTCGGAGTCACGATCAAAATCCTCGCCATTGGTGTAGTTTCCTCCGGCGGAACCCTGGGGCAGGCGATCAACGCTTGTACGGAGCGGCCGTTGAACAGTATGATATCCTAGCAGGTTTGGAGGTGTGTGCTGGAGTTTCGACGCGTTCCGCGGCCTTGGTGGATGGGGTGCAGGTTGTCTGTTAGACGATGGCTCTTCGTGTTGATACTGTCTGCGGCCCCTGGCTCGCTCTGTGTTGGCGCACCGGGTTCGCCGGACGGTACCGTCGCTCAACGTGAGTCGCTCTTCGATTCCGAGATTCGGCCTCTATTGATGAAGCACTGCGTCGCGTGCCACGGTGGAGAGGAACGAACGCGTGGTGGACTGCGAGTGACAAGTCGCGAGGCGCTGTTGCAGGGCGGCGACACTGGTCCTGCAGTCGACGTGGACGACTGGTCGTCAAGTCTGCTGCTTGAAGCCATTCGATATGAGGGGCTGGAGATGCCACCGACCGGCCAGTTGAGCCGATCGGAGATAGCCCGGCTGACCAAGTGGATCGAGCTTGGAATCCCCTGGGGGAACGAGCCGATTGTGAGTCGGAGTAAGAAAGCGAGCACTTCGCCTCCCGAGGTTGATGACGAGGCGCGGAGTTTCTGGTCCTTTCGACCCATCCGCCGTCCCGTGATCCCGTCGACCAAGAACCAAAACGCAGCCGTTAACCCCATTGACACGTTTCTCGCAGCCGGCTGGAGAAAAGCCGGACTCGAGCCGGCGCCTCCTGCAAGTCGTCGCCAGTTGATCCGACGCCTTTACTACGACGTTACCGGGCTACCCCCGACTCCTGAACAGGTTCGCGATTTCACCAATGACAAGTCGCCGACAGCATACGCGGAACTGGTCGACCGATTACTCGCCTCGCCCCATTATGGGGAACAATGGGCGCGTCATTGGCTTGACCTGGTACGGTATGCCGAAACGAACAGCTACGAACGGGACGGAGACAAGCCCTACGTGTGGAGGTATCGTGACTACGTCATCCGGTCGTTCAACGATGACAAACCATACGACCAGTTCCTGCGAGAACAGTTGGCAGGCGACGAACTCGAGGAAGTGACGCCCGACTCGATCATTGCGACGGGCTATTATCGGCTCGGGATTTGGGACGACGAGCCGGTCGACCGGGAGCAGGCTCTTTATGACGACCTGGACGACATCATGGCAACCACCTGCCAGGTGTTTCTCGGGGTGACGGTAAACTGCGCGCGTTGCCACGATCACAAGCTCGACCCGATCCCACAGAAAGATTACTACCGCATGCTCGCATTCTTCAGCGGCCTGACGCGACTCGGCGAGCGGGGCGGTAACAGTATTGCAAAGAACTCACTGCGTTCGATTGCGACAGCCGAAGAACGAACAAGACATGTGGAGGCCACGGAAGAATACCAACGGTCCGTTGCCCGCCTGGAACGAGGTCTGGCAACGGTTGAATCCCTGGTAAAGAAGGACCTATCTCCCGTCGAGCGACAGGATTTCAAGCACGAGCAGCACCGCGTCGCCTTGATCAAGAAGCGGGTGCCGCACGTGATTACGCAGGAGCAAAGCGAAAACTACGAGCAGTGGACGGCAGAATTGGCTAACCTTCGCCGCTCGCCGCCTGCGGCGTTGAGGCAAGCATTGTGCGTGACAGAAACAGGTCGCGACCCTCGCGACACATTTGTGCTGGTTCGTGGAAATGCACATTCGAAAGGCGAAAAGGTTGCCCCGGGTTTTCTGTCGGTCGTGTCCGATGAGACGCCTCAATTGATTCCGCGCCCGGACAACGCGACGACAAGTGGCCGGCGGCGCGTCCTAGCCAATTGGATTGTCAGTGAGGATAATCCGCTGACAGCGCGGGTGATGGTCAACCGGATCTGGCAATTCCATTTTGGACGGGGAATCGTGCGGACCCCGAATAACTTTGGCTTTCGAGGTGCCGCTCCAACGCACCCGGAGTTGCTCGACTGGCTGGCCGACCGGTTCGTGGCGAACGGTTGGCGTTTAAAGAGTCTTCATCGCATGATTCTACTGTCCGACGCGTACCGTATGGGAACCGTCGCCAGCGCGAAGGCGGCCCAACGGGATCCGACCAATGAATGGTTGAGCCATTTTCCATCACGTCGTTTGACGGGCGAGGAGATCCGCGATTCGTTGCTGGCCGTCAACGGGAGTTTGAATCGTCAGATGTTCGGTCCTAGTGTTTTTTCGCTGATCCCACGCGAGGTACTGGCAACCCAGTCGCGCCCGGGGAGCGGTTGGGGAACGTCGGAGCCGGCCCAACGAGCTAGGCGCAGCATCTACATCAAGGTCAAGCGATCCTTGCTCACGCCGATCCTGTCGGCGTTCGATTACGCAGACCCCGACGCGTCATGCCCGAACCGGTTCGTAACGACGCAGCCGACCCAAGCGCTTGGCATGCTCAACAGTCAGCTGGTGAATCAGGAAGCCGGCGTTCTGGCCGCCTTGCTCCGGCACCGTCACCCCGACAACATTGACGCTCAGCTTCGTCTGGCGTTTTGGCAAGTGCTGCAGCGCCCTGCGTCGACATCCGAATTGGATCGTGCGCTCGGGTTTGTCCGGCAAGTTCGCCGTGAATATGACCTTCCAATCGAGGCGGCGCTGGAGCGTTTTTGCCTGGTGCTGCTCAACCTGAACGAATTCGTTTATCTTGACTAGTTTGTGGTCGCCATCGAATGGGGTCGGAGCAATGAATGGCTCGTTATCTCGACGAATGTTCTGCGGCAGAACGCGGCGCGAGTTTCTCTGGCAAATTGGGGCCGGTTTCGGTGGAGTGGCCTTGGCCGGCCTGGCGGCCGCCGAGTGGGGCTCGCTCGACCGATCCTGTTCCGCCTCGGAAGGCAATGAGCCGGCGATCAGCCCCCTTGCCCCCAAGAAACCCCAGTTTCCGGCCAAGGCAAAGAGCGTTATTTTTCTGTACATGTACGGAGGGCCGAGTCACATCGATACATTTGATCACAAACCGGCCATGCAGGGCATGGAGGGAAAAGTGGTCAAAGTCAAGACGTTCGGGCGTGGGGGACACAAGAGCGAAGGTCGAGTCGTCGAGCCTCGTTGGAAGTTCCGCCAGTACGGGCAATCGGGGCAGTGGGTTTCAGATTTGTTCCCGCATCTCTCAACGTGTGTCGATGATATCGCTTTCATCAAGTCGATGACCGCCGATTCACCCATCCATGGTTCAGCCATGATCAACATGAACACGGGGCGCATTCTGAGCGGAAGCCCGTGTCTCGGCTCGTGGGTTAATTACGGGCTCGGCTCGGTTAATCAGGATCTGCCTGGATTTGCCGTGATGTTGGACCCGCGTGGGGGGCCGATCAGCGGTGCCAAGAATTGGAGCAGCGGGTACATGCCTGCGAGCTATCAGGCGACGATTCTGAGATCGAAGGGTCGGCCGATTTTGGACCTGAGACCACCGGAGGGCATTCCGGATCGATTGCAGCGAGAGATGCTCGATACGATCAATGCCTATAACCAGGAGCACCTGGCGCGACACGGTGGCCACAGTGATTTGGCTGCTCGGATCGCAAGCTACGAGTTGGCCTACCGTATGCAAGCGGAAGCACCGGACGCCGTCGACCTTAGCCAGGAAGATGAAGCAACTCGGCAACTCTACGGAATTGACCAGAAGCAGACGGCCACCTTTGGCAGACAGTGTTTGCTAGCCAGGCGGTTGGTGGAGCGGGGAGTACGATTTGTTCAGATCTACTCGGGCGGCGCCCATAATGATGCCAACTGGGACGCCCACAATGATCTTCAGGCGAATCACAACCTGCACGCCGGCGAAACCGATCAACCGATTGCCGCCCTTTTGAAGGATCTGAAGCGACGTGGACTGCTCGACGAGACGCTGATCGTCTGGGGTGGCGAGTTTGGCCGTCAACCGACGGCCGAATATGCCAAAGGGACCGGCCGCGATCACAATTCGTATGGATTTACGATGTGGATGGCGGGAGGTGGAATTCGGGGCGGTCAGAGCGTCGGGCAGACCGATGAGTTGGGCAGTCGGGCCGTGGAAGATCGTTTTCAGGTCAAACATCTGCACGCCACCGTTCTGCATCAGTTAGGACTTGATCCGAATCGCTTATCCTATTTCTACCGAGGTCTGGACCAGAAACTCGTCGGTGTTGAAGGAGCCCAGCCGATCCGTCAGTTGATCTAGGCGGGATTATTCACTGAAGTTTCCATCTATGACACGAAGAGCTTCTTGAGCTCGACTCACGATTTCCGCTTGCCCGTTTTTG